>NZ_JASCXL010000116.1:0-29692 GCF_030010595.1 Streptomyces sp. CC224B
CCGGGGACGCCACCCCGCCGCCCCCGCCGGGCGACACCGGCCCCGTCGACTACACCCACCCGCGCCGGCAGACCGCCGCGCCCCCGCCGCCCCCGCCCGCCGCGCCGGAGCCCTCGCCGGGGCAGCCCGCCCGGCCCGTCGCCGGCGACGCCACCGGCTGGTCCATGGAGGAGCGGCTCTACAACCAGGTGTGGGGCATGTTCGAGGACCTGGCCCGCACCACGGCGGCGTACCGCAGCGCCGTCGACTTCGCCGACTCCCGCATGGAGCAGGAGCTCGACAAGGCCCTCTCCGACCCGCGCAACCGCATCGGCGGCGCGGACGACGCCGCGCGCGAGACCGCCCGCGCCAAGCACACCGCCCTCACCGACCAGGCCAAGACCGCCCTCGACCGCGACCTGGCCCAGCTCGCCGCCGAGGCCGACGTCGTCGAGCCCGCGCTGCCCCCGGCCTTCGCGGACTGGTCGAACCCCGTCTGGCACGCGTACCGCGCGCCCATGGAGATCCCCATGGCCGTGCGCCTCGGCGCGCTCCACCTGCCCGAGCGCCCCGACCTGCGCATCCCCATGCTGGTCCGGCTGCCGCTGGAACGCGGCCTGTGGATCGACAGCGGCCGCTCCGGCCTGGACGCGCTCACCGACTCCGAGGCGCTGCCCCGCCTCGCCCTGGACAGCGCCGTCGCGCACGCCGCGCGCCTGCTCGCCGCGTACCCGCCGGGCGAGTTCACCGTGCACGTCATCGACCCGGTGGGCACCGGCGCGGCCGCGTTCGCCCCGCTGCTGGAGTCCGGGGCGCTCGACGAGCCGCCCGCCTCCGGCGCCGCCGGCGTCTCGGCGCTGCTCACCAGGCTCACCCAGCGCGTGGACCTGGTCCAGATGGCGGTGCGCGGCGGTGTCGCCTCGTCCCTGCCGCCGGACCTGGACACCGGCGAGCACCTCCTCGTGGTGCACGACTTCCCGCACGGCTTCGACGACCGCGCCGTGACCCAGCTGCGCTACCTGGCCGACGAGGGCCCGGCCGTCGGCGTCCACCTGATGATGGTCGCCGACCGCGAGGACGCCCGGGAGTACGGCCCCCTGCTCGATCCGCTGTGGCGCGCGCTGCTGCGCCTGACCCCCGTGCCCGACGACCACCTCGCCGACCCCTGGGTCGGCCACGCGTGGACGTACGAGCCGCCGCTGCCCCCGCCCGGCAGCGAGGTCCTGCACCACGTCCTGGCGGGCGTGGGCAGGGCCCGGCGCACGGGCAGCCGCTGAGCGCGGGGCCGGCCAGGGCGGCAGGCCACCGCCCTGGCCGCGCACGCCCGGCAACGCCCCACCGCCCTCACGGCGCACACCCGCGGCAGCACGCCCCCGCAGTGCTCACGCAGCGCTCCCGTCAAGTCGACTAAGTAACCTCACCCCGCTCTGACCTGGCATCTTGAAGCTGGTTTGCCGATCCCTTTACCTAACCTTGGTCTTTCGCGTACCCTGGTGTCAGCGGAGGGGAGTACTCCCGTACGCGACGTTCCCGTCAATACGGATCGCCATCGGTCCCGGGGCGTCGGCCCGTGCAGCACCGTCCGGTGCCCGGGTGGAAGAGACCTCCGGCAGCGACGACGCTGATCAGTAGCCGTACGAAGCCGGAGGCGCAGTGGACGTTTCGATGACCTTGTGGGTGCTGACCGTTCTCGGTCTGTGTGCCCTGATCGCGGTCGACTTCTTCATCGGGCGCAAGCCCCACGACGTATCGATCAAGGAAGCCGGCACCTGGACGATCGTCTGGATCGTGCTCGCCCTGCTCTTCGGCCTCGGCCTGCTGATCGCGGGCGAGAGCCAGGCCTCGGGCGAGTTCTTCGCGGGCTTCGTCACCGAGAAGTCGCTGAGCGTCGACAACCTTTTCGTCTTCCTCCTGATCATGGCGAAGTTCTCGGTGCCGTCCCACCTCCAGCAGCGCGTGCTGCTGTTCGGTGTGCTGATCGCGCTCGTCCTGCGCGCGATCTTCATCGCGGCCGGCGCCGCGATCATCGCCAGCTTCTCCTGGGTCTTCTACCTGTTCGGCGCCTTCCTGATCTACACCGCCTGGAAGCTCATCCAGGAGGCGCGCGCCGACGAGGAGGAAGAGGACTGGGAGGAGAACCGCCTGCTGAAGTCCATCGAGCGGAAGTTCGGCGTCTCGGACCGGTACGAGGGCACGAAGCTGTTCATCCGGAAGAACGGCAAGCGGATCATGACGCCCCTGATGGTCGTCATGCTCGCCATCGGCACCACCGACGTGCTGTTCGCGATGGACTCCATCCCCGCGATCTTCGGCCTCACCCAGGACCCGTACATCGTCTTCACGGCCAACGCCTTCGCCCTGATGGGTCTGCGGCAGCTCTACTTCCTCATCGGCGGCCTGCTCAAGAAGCTGGTCCACCTCAGCTACGGCCTGTCCGTGATCCTCGGCTTCATCGGGGTGAAGCTCGTGCTGCACGCACTGCACGAGTCCGGCGTCCACGTCCCGGAGATCTCCATCCCGGTCTCGCTCGGCGTCATCTGCGGCGTCCTGATCATCACGACGATCACGAGCCTCATGGCCTCCAAGAAGCAGGAGGAGCGCGAGGCCGCCGAGGCGGCCGGCAAGGACGAGGCCCCGAAGGACAGCGTGGAGGCGTAACCGGCCCCCGTCCCGGGAGGCCGCACCTCCACGGAGACGCGACAGCGCCCCTGGGACGACGGCAACCAGCCGTCCAGAAGGCAGCGATCGGCCTCCCGTAGACACCGATCGACCTCTAGGGGAGCGGCACCCACGAACGACCACCCGGAGCGGTGCACAGTCCCCGACTGTGCACCGCTCCCGCATAGAGAGGAACGTATGAACTCGCGGCCCTCCCGCGCGCGGGGCAGCATCGAAGACATGATCCCCAGGCTCCGGACCCTCACCTCGCGGTGGACGGCCGCCGTGCCCGTTCTCGGAGTCGTCCTGCTCGCCTTCACCTGGGGCAGGGAACTGCCCGGCGTGGTCGTCGCCCTGGTGACGGTGGTCCTCGCCGGAGCCGTCCTCGCCGCGGTCCACCACGCGGAGGTGATCGCGCACCGCGTCGGCGAACCCTTCGGCTCCCTCGTCCTCGCCGTCGCGGTCACCATCATCGAGGTGGCCCTGATCGTCACCCTGATGGCCGACGGCGGCGACAAGAGCTCCACACTGGCGCGCGACACCGTCTTCGCCGCCGTCATGATCACCTGCAACGGCATCGTCGGCCTGTGCCTGCTGACCGCGGCCCTGCGCCACCGCGTCGCGGTCTTCAACCCCGAGGGCACCGGCGCGGCCCTCGCGACCGTCGCCACGCTGGCCACGCTCAGCCTGGTCCTGCCGACCTTCACGACCTCCAAGCCCGGCCCCGAGTTCTCGACCTCGCAGCTCACCTTCGCGGCGCTGGCCTCACTCGTGCTGTACGGCCTGTTCGTGGCGACGCAGACCGTGCGCCACCGCGACTACTTCCTGCCGGTCACCCCCGAGGGCAAGGTCCTCGACACCGACGACCACGCGCAAGGCCCCTCCGGGCGCACCGCCCTGATCAGCCTCGGCCTGCTCGCCCTCGCCCTGGTCGGCGTCGTCGGCCTCGCCAAGGGCGTGTCGCCCACCATCGAGTCGGGCGTCGAGTCCGCGGGCATGCCGCACGCCGTCGTCGGCGTGATCATCGCGCTGCTCGTGCTGCTCCCGGAGACCATCGCCGCCGTACGCGCCGCCCGCCGCGACCGCGTGCAGACCAGCCTGAACCTCGCCCTGGGCTCGGCCATGGCCAGCATCGGCCTGACCATCCCGGCCGTCGCCGTCGCCTCCGTGTGGCTCTCCGGGCCGCTCGTCCTCGGGCTCAGCTCGACCCACATGGTGCTGCTCCTGCTCACGGTCGGCGTCAGCACCCTCACGGTCGTCCCGGGCCGGGCCACGCTCCTCCAGGGCGGCGTCCACCTGGTCCTGTTCGCGGCGTACCTGGAGTTGGCCGTCAACCCGTGAGACGGCGTCCGGGCGCCCCGCAGGCGGCCCCCGAGCGCCCGCAGGCGGCCCGGTGGCGGCGGTCAGCCCGTGACCGCCACCACCGGGCGCGCGGGCCGTGTCTCCGGCAGCAGCGCGAAGCACCCCAGGCTGAACACCGCCACGGCCGTCAGATAGGCCGCCACGCCCCACGGCGGGCCCTCGCCACGGGCCGCCGCCGTCGCCACGAGGGGCGTGAGCGCACCGCCGAGCACCCCGGCGAGGTTGTAGCCCACCGCCGCCCCCGTGCAGCGCACACGCGGCTCGTACAGCTCCGGCAGATAGGCGGCGACCACCCCGAACATCGTCACGAACCCGAGCAGCGCCACCAGGAAGCCGCCGAACATCAGCAGCGGCTCGCCCGTGGCCAGCAGCCCGACCATCGGGAACATCCACAGCGCGAGCGCCGTACAGCCCGCCAGGCACAGCGGACGCCGGCCGAAGCGGTCCCCCAGGTGGGCCGCCACGGGCGTCAGGGCGCCCTTGACGACGACGGCCGCCATGATGCACGTCAGCATCACCGTACGACTCACGCCGAGCCGCTCCACGCCGTACGCGAGCGACCACGTGGTGACGGCGTAGAACACCGCGTACCCGACGGCCAGGCCGCCGGCCGTGAGCAGGACGAGCCGCCAGTGCCCGCGCAGCAGCTCGGCGAGCGGCACGCGCGCGGGGTCGCGCACCGCCAGGAAGTCCGGGCTCTCCGCGAGCGACGCGCGCAGGGCCAGCCCGGCCGCCGCGAGCAGCCCCGCCACCCAGAACGGGATGCGCCACCCCCAGGCGGCGAACTGCGCCTCCGTGAGCGTCACCGAGAGCAGCAGCGTGATGCCGTTGGCGCACACGAAACCGATCGCGGGGCCGATCTGCGGGAAGCTCGCCCACAGCGCGCGCCGCTCGGCGGGCGCGTGCTCGGCGGTCAGCAGGACCGCGCCGCCCCACTCGCCGCCGAGCCCGACACCCTGCACGAAGCGCAGCACGAGCAGCAGCAGGGGCGCGGCGGCGCCGATCGACTCGTACGTCGGCACACAGCCGACGGCGACGGTGGCGAGACCGGTCATGAGCAGCGAGACCACCATGACGGGCCGCCGCCCGTACCGGTCGCCCACGTGCCCGAAGACGACCGAGCCCAGGGGGCGCGCCACGAAACCCACGCCGAAGGTCCCGAAGGCGGCGAGCGTGCCCGCGAGCGGCGAGAACGTCGGGAAGAACAGTGGCCCGAGCACCAGCGCCGCCGCGGTGCCGTAGACGAAGAAGTCGTAGAACTCGATGGCCGTCCCGGCGAGCGAGGCGGCGGCGAGACGTGGCAGCGAGGGCCCTGGGGGACGGGACTTGGCGGAGTCACTGGTGTGCACGATGCGAGAACTACCCGCCGTGACGGGCGGTTACGGGGGCGCGTGGAGGTTCGACCGCGCATCAGTGCGGTTGGCGTGTGCCCCCGGTCTCCCTTGGGGCACACACGCACGCCCCTGGCTCGTACGCCCCCTCCGCGAGCCGTGGGGCGCGCGGACACCGCCTGGCGCACGGACACCACCTCAGCGGGCGACGGTGAGGGGCCCGGCGGGCGACGGTGCGCGCTCAGTAGGTGACGGTGACCCGCCGCTCCTGGCCGTCGACGCGTATGACCCCTCCGTACGGGATGACGTACTGGGGATCGGTGTGCCCCAGGTCCACGTCGAAGACGGCGAGGGTCCGCGGGGCGTACGCCGCGAGCGCCCGCAGGACCGCCTCGCGCTGGTCGAGGGCGTAACGCTCGCGCTCCTGCGGGGTGTTGGGCCGGTCGAAGCTCCAGGTCTTGGGGCGCCCCATGAGGAGCGCGCCGAAGCGGGCCAGCAGCCCGCGCTCGCCCATGCTCCGCAGGATCCGGAACACCTCGGTGCCGGACGGGAGTTCCTCGCAGGTCTCCAGGAACAGCACGTGCCCGTCGTACACCGCGGGGTCGGGGGCGATCTCGCGGTCGGCCATCAGCAGCCAGGACAGCACCTCCAGGCTGCCGCCCCAGGAACGGCCCTCCACGACCTGCTGCGCCCCGTCCGGCAGGTGCCAGGTCCAGCCGCTGCCCGGCTCGGTCTCCGGCTCGCCCGTGAACGAGGCGGGGTCGTCCCAGGGGACGTCGACGACGCGGAAGCGGTCGGCCGGGACCACCGCGTAGGGCCCCGGTACGAACAGCGCGGCACGCAGCGAGTCGGCGGTCTGCCGGGCCATGGCGCCGGGCCGCCCCAGCTCGCACATCACCGACGCGCCGTGGAAGCTCACGATGCCGGTCTGCCACAGGAAGGCGTGCAGGACGGTGTTGTCGCTGAAGCCGAAGAACGGCTTCGGGTGGGCGCGGATCAACTCCCGGTCGAGGTACGGCAGGACGGTGATCTGGTCGTCCCCGCCGATGGTCGCGATGACGGCCTTCACCGTCGGGTCGGCGAACGCGGCGTGCAGGTCCTCGGCCCGCTCCCGCGGCGAGGCGCCCATCGTGCGGGTGGTCGGGTACTCCACCGGCTCCAGGTGGTAGCGCCGGCGCAGGCGCGCCAGGCCGAGGTCGTAGGGGAGCGGGAAGAGCTCCGGCAGCCCGGCGGACGGCGAGACGACCGCGACGCGGTCACCCGGTACGGGCTTCGGCGGGTACCGGGGCGGTTTCTTGGACGGCGTCATGCCCGGCAGCGTACGTCCGGCCGTGCCCCGCGCACAGCGTGATAAACCGTCTGTGAGCAGCAGCCCGACGCACGGAGGACCCTGTGCCCCACACCCTCGCCACCGCCCCCGTCATGATCCTGAACGGGCCCAACCTGAACCTCCTGGGCAGGCGCCAGCCGGAGATCTACGGCACCGACACCCTCGCCGACGTCGAAACCCTGTGTGCCGAGGCCGCCGCGGCGCACGGCGGGACGGTGGACCTGCGGCAGTCCAACCACGAGGGCGAGCTGGTGGACTGGATCCACGAGGCGCGCGAGCACCACGCGGGCATCGTCATCAACCCGGCCGCCTACTCGCACACGTCCGTCGCCCTCCTGGACGCGCTCAACACCTGCGACGGCCTGCCGGTGGTGGAGGTGCACATCTCCAACATCCACCAGCGGGAGGCCTTCCGGCACCACTCGTACGTCTCGCAGCGCGCCGACGGCGTCATCGCGGGCTGCGGCGTACAGGGCTACGTGTTCGGGGTGGAGCGGGTGGCGGCGCTGCTGGCGGCCCGCTCCTAGCGGACCGCACGCGTTACGCCGGGCCGCCTCCCCGTGGACCGCACGCGTTGCGCCCCGACCCCCTCCCAGGGCCGCGGACGCCACCTTCCAGCGGCCACGCGCGCGGGACGGGCCCCGACGAGGAGGGCCCGTCCCGCGCGCGGAAGGGTCACCAGCCGCGCTCGCGCCACTCCGGCAGGTGGGGGCGCTCGGCACCCAGGGTCGTGTCGTTGCCGTGGCCCGGGTAGACCCACGTCTCGTCGGGCAGCGTGCCGAAGATCTTCGTCTCCACGTCCTCGATGAGGCTCGCGAACTTCGCCGGGTCCTTCCAGGTGTTCCCCACGCCCCCGGGGAAGAGGCAGTCGCCGGTGAAGACGTGCGGGTGGCCGTGCGGGTCGTCGTACACGAGCGCGATCGAGCCCGGCGTGTGGCCCACGAGATGGCGGGCGGTGAGCGAGATCCGGCCGAAAGTGATCGTGTCGCCGTCGTCGACGAGGACGTCCGTGGGCACCGGAATGCCTTCGGCGTCCTCCCGGCCCGCGTACGTGCGCGCGCCGGTGGCCGCGACGACGTCCGCGAGGGCCTGCCAGTGGTCCCCGTGCTGGTGCGTGGTGACGACGGCCGAGATGCCGTCGTCACCGATCAGGGTCAGCAGCGTCCGGGGCTCGTTCGCCGCGTCGATGAGAAGCTGCTCGTCGGTGGCCCGGCAGCGCAGGAGATAGGCGTTGTTGTCCATCGGCCCGACCGCGACCTTCGAGATCATCAGGTCCGGCAGCTCGTGCACGTCCGCGGGTCCGCCGACCGTCACCGCTCCGCTGTACGTCATGGAAATCAGCCTAATCCGTTCTAGAGCGGGGGCAGGACGGGCAGCGGGCCGCCGTCGGCGGTCAGCGCGGAGCCGTCGCGGCGGCCGGCCAGCCAGCCGAGCAGATCGGGTGCCGGACCGCTGACCGTGACCTCGGGCTCGTCGCCCTCCCGCGGGGCGCGGCCGGTGCTCCACGCGCGCGTGGAGTCGGTCACACGAGTCGCCGGGACGTCGGGGTTGCCGGCGAAGCGGTCCGTGAGGAAGGCGATCTCACGCTCCACGAACTCCTGCGGCAGGTCCTCCAGCTCGTAGCCGACCCCCAGGTCCACGTGGTGCAGCTCCACCTCGACCCAGCGGCGGAAGGGCACCCGGGACGCGGAGTCGGTGACGCCGTTGCGCAGCTCCACCGTGCGGGACCAGTCCGCGGGGCGGGCGGCCTCGTCCTGGAAGCGGGCCGCCGAGAGGCGGACGTCCTCGATCTGCTCGGCCAGCGGCCTGGGGGCGCCGCGCTCGATGTCGCCGTCGCGGGCCTCGGCGCTCGCGTACATGGGGCGGCCCGCGAGAACGTTCACGAGCGCGTCGGCGTTCCGCGCGAGATGGGTGAGGACGTGGCCGCGGCTCCAGCCGGGGAGCCGTGACGGCTCGGCGGCCGCGGCGTTGTCCCATGCGGAGGCTGCGCTGAGCAGCCGTTCGGTCGCGTCACGTACAGACGCCAGGTCGCGCACATGATCAATCATGGACCTGACGATAGTCCCGCCACCCGTTCGGGTGAAGGCGATCGGCCTCCCCCTCAAATCGAATGTCCGTGCTATACGCTCGACGGTGGCATCGGGCACTCTTGATGGTCCGGGTTTCACCCCCACCAGAGGATTCCGGCCCGGCGTTGTCAGTGGGTCGCCCTAGTCTTGAAGAGACGGGGCCCCGCCCCTGTCACTTCTCTCAAGAAAGGTGCGGACCGGCGTGGCCGACCGTCTCATCGTCCGTGGCGCGCGCGAGCACAACCTCAAGAACGTCTCGCTCGACCTCCCGCGTGACTCCCTCATCGTCTTCACCGGTCTGTCCGGGTCCGGAAAGTCCTCGCTCGCCTTCGACACGATCTTCGCCGAGGGCCAGCGGCGCTACGTCGAGTCCCTCTCGTCGTACGCGCGCCAGTTCCTCGGCCAGATGGACAAGCCGGACGTCGACTTCATCGAGGGCCTGTCGCCCGCGGTGTCCATCGACCAGAAGTCGACCTCGCGCAACCCGCGCTCGACGGTCGGCACCATCACCGAGGTGTACGACTACCTGCGCCTGCTGTTCGCGCGGGTCGGCAAGCCGCACTGCCCCGAGTGCGGCCGCCCGATCACCCGCCAGTCGCCGCAGGCGATCGTCGACAAGGTCCTGGAGCTGCCCGAGGGCAGCCGCTTCCAGGTCCTTTCGCCGCTCGTGCGCGAGCGCAAGGGCGAGTTCGTCGACCTCTTCGCCGACCTCCAGACGAAGGGCTACAGCCGCGCCCGGGTCGACGGCCAGACGATCCAGCTCTCCGAGCCCCCCACGCTGAAGAAGCAGGAGAAGCACACCATCGAGGTGGTCGTCGACCGCCTCACGGTGAAGGAGAGCGCCAAGCGCCGCCTGACCGACTCCGTGGAGACCGCCCTCGGCCTCTCCGGTGGCATGGTCGTCCTCGACTTCGTCGACCTCCCCGAGGACGACCCCGAGCGCGAGCGCATGTACTCGGAGCACCTCTACTGCCCGTACGACGACCTGTCCTTCGAGGAGCTGGAGCCGCGCTCCTTCTCGTTCAACTCGCCCTTCGGCGCCTGCCCGGAGTGCACGGGCATCGGCACCCGCATGGAGGTCGACCCCGAGCTGCTCGTCCCGGACGTGGAGAAGTCGCTCGCGGAGGGCGCCATCCACCCGTGGTCGCACGGCCACACCAAGGACTACTTCAACCGCCTGGTGAGCGCGCTCGCCGACGCGCTCGGCTTCTCCATGGACATGCCCTGGGCGGGCCTGCCGCAGCGCGCCAAGAAGGCCCTGATGTACGGCCACAAGACCCAGATCGAGGTCCGCTACCGCAACCGGTACGGCCGCGAGCGGGTCTACACCACCGCCTTCGAAGGCGCCGTCCCCTTCGTCAAGCGGCGCCACTCGGAGGCGGAGAGCGACTCCAGCCGCGAGCGCTTCGAGGGCTACATGCGCGAGGTGCCCTGCCCCACCTGTGAGGGCACGCGCCTGAAGCCGATCGTCCTCGCCGTCACGGTCATGGGGAAGTCCATCGCCGAGGTCTCGGCGATGTCCATCAGCGACTGCGCGGACTTCCTCGCCCAGCTCAAGCTGACCGCCCGCGACAAGAAGATCGCCGAGCGCGTCCTCAAGGAGGTCAACGAGCGGCTGCGCTTCCTCGTCGACGTCGGCCTCGACTACCTCTCGCTGAACCGCGCCGCGGGCACCCTCTCCGGCGGCGAGGCACAGCGCATCCGGCTCGCCACCCAGATCGGCTCCGGCCTGGTCGGCGTGCTCTACGTCCTCGACGAGCCCTCCATCGGCCTGCACCAGCGGGACAACCACCGCCTCATCGAGACGCTGGTCCGGCTCCGTGACATGGGCAACACCCTCATCGTCGTCGAGCACGACGAGGACACCATCAAGGTCGCCGACTGGGTCGTCGACATCGGCCCCGGCGCGGGCGAGCACGGCGGCAAGGTCGTGCACAGCGGCTCCCTGAAGGAGCTGCTCGCCAACGACAAGTCGATGACCGGGCAGTACCTGTCGGGCAAGAAGGAGATCGCCGTCCCCGACGTGCGCCGCCCCGTCGACCCGAGCCGCAGCCTGACCGTGCACGGCGCCCGCGAGAACAACCTGCGGGACATCGACGTCTCCTTCCCGCTCGGCGTGCTCACCGCCGTCACGGGTGTCTCCGGCTCCGGCAAGTCGACGCTCGTCAACGACATCCTGTACACGCACCTGGCCCGGGAGCTGAACGGCGCACGGACCGTGCCCGGCCGCCACACGCGCGTGGAGGGCGACGACCTCGTCGACAAGGTCGTCCACGTCGACCAGTCGCCCATCGGCCGCACCCCGCGGTCGAACCCGGCGACGTACACCGGTGTCTTCGACCACGTCCGCAAGCTGTTCGCGGAGACCACGGAGGCCAAGGTCCGCGGGTACCTCCCGGGACGCTTCTCGTTCAACGTCAAGGGCGGCCGCTGCGAGAACTGCTCCGGCGACGGCACCATCAAGATCGAGATGAACTTCCTCCCGGACGTCTACGTCCCCTGTGAGGTCTGCCACGGGGCGCGGTACAACCGCGAGACGCTGGACGTGCACTACAAGGGCAAGTCCATCGCCGAGGTCCTCGACATGCCCATCGAGGAGGCGCTCGGCTTCTTCGAGGCGGTTCCCGGCATCGCCCGCCACCTGAAGACGCTCACCGAGGTCGGCCTCGGCTACGTCCGCCTCGGCCAGCCCGCGCCCACGCTCTCCGGCGGCGAGGCGCAGCGCGTCAAGCTGGCGAGCGAGCTCCAGAAGCGCTCCACGGGCCGCACGGTCTACGTCCTGGACGAGCCGACCACCGGTCTGCACTTCGAGGACATCAGCAAGCTGATCAAGGTCCTCTCCGGCCTGGTCGACAAGGGCAACTCGGTCATCGTCATCGAGCACAACCTCGACGTGATCAAGACAGCCGACTGGATCGTCGACATGGGTCCCGAGGGCGGCAGCGGCGGCGGCATCGTCGTCGCCGAGGGCACCCCCGAGCAGGTCGCCGGCGTCCCCGCGAGCCACACGGGCAAGTTCCTGCGGGACATCCTCGCCGCCGACCGGATCAGCGACGCGGGGGCGCCTCCCGCGCGGGCCACGAAGAACACGAAGAAGAAGGCCGTGGCAGCCACCTCCGCCCCTGCCAAGCGGACGGCGACGGCCAGGGCGGCGACCGCGAAGAAGACGGCGGCCGTCCCCAGTAAGAAGGCGGCCGCCGCCAAGAAGGCGGCGTCGGCGTCCGCCGCCGCCAAGAAGGCCGCCCCGCAGAAGGCCGCGGCGGCGAAGAAGGCCACCGCGAAGAAGGCTCCGGCCAAGAAGGTCACGCGGAGCCGCAAGGCCTGACGGGGCTCCCTGCCCCAAGGGGTGGGCTGCCCTCAGTCCTCAGCCCTCAGTGTCCGGGTGGCTCCGGGCGCTGAGGGCTGACCTGTAGCCGGTGGCGGTGGCGGGCACCGAGCAGCAGTGGTCGGTGGCGGGGCTCCAGCGGGGCCTGCCGCCGACGGCGCGTACGGCTCTTGTGGACGGGTTTCCCCCCGTGGTCCGCTGGACGTCATGCCCGTACGCATCGAGCGCCAAGGCCCCGTCACCACCGTCGTCCTCTCCCGTCCCGAGGTGCGCAACGCCGTCGACGGCCCCACTGCCCGGGCCCTCGCCGACGCCTTCCGCGCCTTCGACGCCGACCCGGACGCGTCGGTCGCCGTTCTCTGGGGCGAGGGCGGCACCTTCTGCGCGGGCGCCGACCTCAAGGCCGTGGGCGCCCCGGACGGCAACACCGTGGCCGAGGTGGACGGAGTGAACGACGGGCCGATGGGCCCGACTCGCCTGGAGCTGTCCAAGCCCGTCATCGCCGCCGTCTCCGGGCACGCCGTGGCGGGCGGCCTCGAACTGGCCCTCTGGTGCGACCTGCGCGTCGCCGAGGACGACGCCGTGCTCGGCGTGTTCTGCCGCCGCTGGGGCGTGCCGCTCATCGACGGCGGGACCGTACGCCTGCCCCGGATCGTCGGCGAGGGGCGGGCCATGGACCTGATCCTCACCGGGCGCCCCGTGGACGCCGCCGAGGCCCTCGCCATGGGCCTGGTCAACCGCGTCGTACCGCACGGCACCGCCCGTACGGCCGCGGAGGAACTGGCCGCCCGGATCGCCGCGTTCCCGCAGACGTGTCTGCGGCACGACCGGCTCTCGGCCCGCGCCCAGCACGAGCTGCCCGAACAGCGGGCGCTGGCGGAAGAGTTGAGCCACGGCCTGCACGCGCTCTCCGAAGCGGCCGAAGGCGCCGCCCGGTTCACCGCGGGAGCGGGACGGCACGGCGCGTTCGACAACGACGCCTTGGAGAACGACGCCTTGTAATACGACGTCTTCGAGAGCGACGGCTGAGGAGACCCCCGGCTCCGAGGAGCACACGACACGCGCGGCGTCGGCGTACCCCGCTACGCGTCGCCCCTCCCCGGCTCCAGGAACTGCATGTCGAGCTGGATCCTCACCACCTCGCCGAGCATGCCGGGAGCGAAGGACAGGCCGAACTCGCTGCGCCGGATCTCGCCCGTGGCCTCGAACCCGGCGTGCCGCGTGTCGCCGAACTCGCCGAGCCCACCGAACTCCACGGCCAGCGACACCGGACGCGTCACCTCACCGATGGTGAGCTCGCCCTCCATGGTCCAGTCCTCGCCCGCGCCCGCGAGACGCGTCGAACGGAAGGTCATCGTCGGGCGGCGCTCCACGTCGAGCAGGTCGGAGGCGCGGACGTGCGTGTCGCGGTCCGCGTTGCCGGTGTCGATCGAGGCCAGCTTGATCGTGGACGTCACGGAGCTGGTGTCCGGTGTCTCGCCCACCACGAGCTCCGCGTCGAACTCGGTGAAGCGCCCCCGCACCTTGGAGATGCCGAGGTGGCGAATCGTGAAGTTCACCGCGGAGTGGAACGGATCGAGGGTCCAGCGGCCCGCGGACAGCGGAAGAGGGGTGACGGCGGGGGCGGTGTCAGTGGTTTCGAAGGTCATGCCGACCACTCTGGGACGGCCCGCGGGGCGGAGGAAGGCCGGGCGGAGACTGGTAGTGACAGGGCCACGATGAAGGGCCGCGACCGCCGTGCGCCCCTGCTACGTTCGAACGGTGAGCGAGGGCCGGTGAGCGAGGGGCCGCGAGCGGCGGACCGGTGAGCGGCAGGCCGGGGGCGGCAGCCGGGTGCAGCGGCCCGGCCCGACGGACCGGTGGGCGCACACCATGCACCAGGGACACCAGCCACACCAGGCACAACAGCCACACCAGGCAGAGCGGGGAGCGGCGGAACGGTGAGCGACAACGAGTTGGGCGCGTTCCTGCGCACACGCCGTGAAGCCGTCACCCCCACCGAGGTCGGCCTGCCCAGCGGGCCGCGACGCCGCACCCCCGGCCTGCGGCGCTCCGAAGTCGCCACGCTCGCCGGCATCAGCGTGGAGTACCTCACCCGCCTCGAACAGGGCCGCGACCGCAATCCCTCGCCCCAGGTCCTCGGCGCGCTCGCCGACGCCCTGCGCATGACCATCGAGGAGCGCCTCCACCTGCGGCGCCTGGAGAAACTGAGCAGCGGCGCCGACATCCCCTGCTGCTCGGCGGCCCCGCCCCCGGCGCAGGCCGTGCGCCCCACCGTGCAGGCGGTGGTCGACCGCCTGGAGCCCACTCCGGCCGTCCTGCTCAACCGGCTCAGTGACGTCATCGCGTACACGACGGGGTACGAGCGCGTGGCGCGCCCGCTCGGGCTGCTGGACGGCGACCGTCCGAACCTGCTGCGGTTCGTCTTCACCGACGACCGGGCCCGCACCGCCTTCCCCGACTGGGAGCGCGTCGCCGACGAGCAGGTGGCGCAGCTCAGGAGTGAGGTGTCGCTGATCGACCCGCATGCGCAGCAGCTCATCGACGAGTTGACGGTCCTCGCCGGGGCGCCGTTCGCCGACCGCGTCGCGGCGGTGCCCGGGGTACCGCGCCGCAGCGGCGTCCAGCGCCTCACCCACCCCGAGGCGGGCACCCTGCGCCTGTCGTACGAGACGCTGGCCCTGCCCGACGTCGACGGTCAGCGCCTCCTGATCCACCTGCCGGCCGACGACGCCACGGCGGCCGCGCTCGACCGGCTGAACGGCCGTCAGCCCGGCGGCCTGCGCGCGGTCGGCTGCTGAGACCGCGCCCGCGCCCCTCTGGTACGCGTCGTCGCCGCACGGGCTCGCCGCCCCCGCGCCGGGCGCTTCACACGTCCACCTCGGTGGCGTACGGCGGCTCCGCCCCGGCCCGGGAACACGTCACGGCCGCCGCACGGGCCGCGAACCCCAGGACCGCCGCCCACTCCTCGGCGTCGAGCCCGGCCACGGCATCCGACGACAGGGCGCCCCGGGCAGCCAGGCCGTGCAGCAGCGCGGCGTTGACCGTGTCGCCCGCGCCGATCGTGTCCACGACGTCCACAGGGACACCGGGCACGACGACCTCCCCGCACGCGCGCGTGACGACCGACAGGCCCTCGCCGCCGCGCGTCACCACGACCGCGGCGGGCCCGGACGCCAGCCACTCCTCGGGCGTGCCGCGCAGCCAGCGCGCGTCCTCCTCGGACACCTTCAGGAGGGCCACCGACGGCAGCCAGCTCGTGAACCGGGCCCGGTAGGCGTCCGCGTCGGGGATGAGCCCGGCGCGGATGTTGGGGTCGAGGGCCGTGAACACACCGGCCGCCGCCGCGTCCCGCAGCAGCGCCTCGTACGCGCTCGCGCCCGGTTCGAGCACCAGCGAGCACGTGCCGAAGGACACGGCGCGGGCGCCGTCGGGGAGGCGCGCGGGCGCGGAGAAGAGCCGGTCGGCCGTGCCCTCGACGTAGAAGGAGTACCCGGCCGAGCCGTCCGCGCCGATCGAGGCCACGGCGAGCGTCGTCGGCTCGGCGCCGCGCTGCACGTACGACACGTCGACGCCCGCCGCGCGCAACCCCGCGAGCAGGGCCTCGCCGAACGCGTCGGACGAGATCCGCGAGCAGAAGGCAGTGGGGGAGCCGAGCCGGCCGAGCGCCACCGCGGTGTTGTACGGCCCGCCGCCGAGCCGGGGCGCGAGCGGGGCGAGCCCCGCACCGGCCGGGGCCCCGGTCGCGCCACCGCGCGCGGGCTGCGGCGACGCCTCCTGCGGAACGAGGTCGATGAGGGCCTCACCTGCGACGACTATCACTGACGGTTCCTTTCCGGCGCTCCGCTTCCGCCCAGGCTAGGGCCTGTACGGCAGGCTAGGGCCCGGCCGGGCGACGCGGCCCGGACCGGGCGGGACCCGGGCACGGCCACGCCCCACGCGGTCAACCCTCTGCCCCAAGCGGTCGCAAAGGTCCACAACGATAGGGTCTGACCGTTGCCCAACCCGCTGACCTGTGGAGCCATCATGTCCGGCACCCCCCACGCCCGTCGCGCCGTGCTGCGCGCCGCCGCGATCGCCCCGGTCGCCGGTCTCGGCCTGGCGGCCTGCTCGCCCGGCGACGGCAACGGCAACAGGTCGGCGCCGACGAAGCCGGTGGACCTGGGCGCGTCCGACGAGGTGCCGGTGGGGAGCTCCAAGCTCTACACCGACCAGAACGTGGTCGTCAGCCGCGTCGCCGAGGACGAGTACAAGGCCTTCAGCACCATCTGCACGCACGCCAGGTGCCCCATCGAGAAGCTCCAGGGCAGCAAGCTGATCTGCCAGTGCCACGGCAGCCAGTTCGACGCGAGGAACGGCGAGGTCCTCCAGCGGCCCGCGGTCGCGCCGCTGAAGGAACTGCCCGTGAAGGTCGAGGACGGCAAGATCGTGGCGGGCCCGGGCGCCTAGCCCCCGGCCCCGGGCGCCTAGCCACCGACCCCGGGGGTCTGCGCCGAACGCCCGCCCCGCCCCGCCGAGAGGCCCCGCCGGGCCCCGGCCTAGTCCCAGTCCCACTCGATACCGACGATCCCGGCCCGTACCTGCGGCTCCACGAGGTGCACCGACCGGTGGCTGCCGCTGAGCGTCAGCTCGTCGCGGCCCGCGCGCGGGGCGGCCGCCGACTGCTGGGTGAACCGGTGGCAGCGTACGGGCAGGGCGTCCGCGGCGAAGCTGACCTGGAGCGCGTACTGCCCGCCCGCGAAGCTGAAGCTGCGGAAGTACTCGCTGCTCGTCCCGGCCGTGCCGTCCTCGAAGCCGTACCGGAACATGTGCGTGTCCCCGGCGCGCAGCCGTGTGTCGAAGAGCAGCTCGGCCACCAGGACGCCGGTGTCGTGGTGCCAGCGCACGCGCCCGGTGCGGCAGTTCTCCAGCGCGAGGACCCGGGTGCGCTCGGGCGCGCAGCCCGGATCGCCGTGGTGGATGGCCACATAGCGGTCGATGCCGTCCCGGTGCGCGCGCACGATGTGCTCCGAGTCGCGGCCGAGCAGTTCGCGGCCCGCGCCGATGCGCACCCGCTCGTGGTGGCCGACGGTGTGCAGCCCGCCGTCGAGCGGGGACCCCAGGTCGGCCAGCAGCCCCTGGAGGACGTCGGCGGCCTCGACCAGGGAGCGGTACGAACGGGCCGTGGGGCGTTCGCCGCCGGGCCTGTCCTCGTCCTGGGCGAGCAGCCGTATCAACGACTCGTCGGGCAGGTCGAGTATCTCCTCCAGGGCGCGGACGGCCCGCAGGGACTCGGCGCGCTGCGGGCGGCGCGCGCCCTGCTGCCAGTAGCTGAGGCTGGTCACCCCGACGCTGACGCCGTGGCGCGCGAGGTGGTGGCGCACCCGTTGCAGGGGCAGCCGCCGCGCGGCGATCGCCGCGCGCAGGGCGACGTGGAAGGGGCCGGAGCGCAGGGCGGAGGCGAGCTCCGCCGGGACGAGGCCGGCGCGGGAGGAGGCGGGGGAGGCGGGGGAGGCGGGGAAGTGCGTGGGGGAGGTCGCGTGCCGCACCGCGGGTCCTTTCTGTGAACGTTCACACGGGCCGCGGGTACGTACGCGCTGATCGGAGCGGGCGACCAGGTGGGCGCGCGGCCCGTGTTCACAGGAGTGGGGGGTTGTTCACGGTTTCATCAATGCCGCATTGAAGCGTGTTGACCAGGGGTCAACAAGCCTTGATGCTCAATCGCAGCGTCCGGACGCGCTCCTCCACCTCCAACCCCCACTGTGCTCGGGAGGACCGCGATGTCCCACAGAACCACCCACCCCCCTCGGCGGAGACGGCTTGCCGCCCTCGCCCTCGCCGCGACGGCCCTGTTCGCCGTCCCCACGGCCACGGCCGCGGCGACCCCGCAAGGCCCCGCAGCGCCGCTGCCCGCCCCCGCGACGTCGGTGTCGTCCCCCGCGACGTCCCCGGCCGCCGTACCGGCCGCTCAGGCACCCGCGGCCGGTGCCTCCGCCCTGGCCGCGAAGCGCCTGGACATCACCATGCAGGCACAGCAGAAGAGCAACTGGTGCTGGGCCGCCGCGGGCAACACCATCGCCACCTACCTGGGCAAGAACTACTCCCAGAACCAGTTCTGCAACGCCGCCTTCAACCGCGCCCAGAACACCGAGTGCCCCAACAACCAGGCCACCCTGGGCAACGTGCAGACCGCCCTGAGGTGGATGGGCATCAGGCCCGGCTCGTACGTCACCGGCTGGCTGCGCTACGACACCGTGCAGACCGAGATCAACGCCAACCGCCCCGTGGAGACGCGCATCCTGTGGTCCCAGGGAGGCGGCCACATGCACACGGTCTACGGCTACGACACGGCCAACAGCTTCGTGTACTGGGGCGACCCGTGGCCCTCCAACAACCGCTACAACTGGGCCTCCCACGCCTGGTACGTCGACAACGACACCTTCTCCTGGACGCACTCGCTGTACCGGATAGGGGCGTGAGAGGGATGTACCGTCACCAGCTCCACGCCTCCGCGGAGGATCGTTTCACCACGGCCCGCCGCGCAGGCGGAAGCGGCACTCCCTGTGCCGACGACAACCGCTACGGCATCAACACCCATGGCAACGACGGGCACGACGACAACCGGCATGACGACAACCGCTATGGCGGCGGCCGTCTCCTGAAGGCCGTGTTCGCCGGTACGGCCGCCGCGCTGCTGCTCGGGTTCGCGGCGCCGCAGGCCGGTGCCGACGCGGGACCGGCGGCACCACCCGCGCCCGCCGCGCCGTCCGAGGCCACCCGGGGCGCCGCCCACGACGCGGCCGAGGCCCCGAAGACCCTCGCCACCCTCTCCCGGTTCTTCGCCCGCGACGGCGCCGTCGCCAAGGCGAAGGCCGCCCCGCGCGTCACCGGGGAGCGGGCCGTACCTGTCTACTACGTGTCGCCCGACTTCGTCGCGGGCAAGAAGGGCGTGCCGATCGCCCGTATGCAGTTCCTCGCCAGCACGGCGGTCTCCTCCGACGGCCAGAAGGCGTCGCTGTGGACGGTCAGGCAGTCCGGCTCCTGGCAGGTCGTGAACATCGCCACCGGGGACGACGAGACCCGCTACGCGCGCGTGGGCGCCGGCAAGCTCCCCGGGGGCACCGTCTTCCACGAGCCGCAGATCAACGCCTGGTACGTGCAGAAGGGGGAGCGGATCCTTCCGCTCGACCGGGACGCCGTACGGGCCGTCGGGGCCGACGGCACCACGGTCGCCGCCTACCAGCGGCGGGTGCACAAGGAGTACGGCGACAAGCTCCCCGGCTCGGCGTACGCGAAGTCCGGCAAGGCGGGCGGCTTCGGCGCCCCCGAGGCGGCCGGCTCCGGGAACGGACCCGTGACCGCGGCCGGCACCACCGCCAAGGCCGCCGACGGGTCCACCGACGGGACCGTGACCGTGGTCTCCTCGGTGGCCGCCGCCGGGGCCGCCCTGGCGCTCGGCCTCTCCGGAGCCGCTCTGGTCCGGCGGCGGACGCACCGCCCGGGCCAGGGCCCCGCGGCCTGAGGCCCGCGCCCGCGGCCTGAGGGCCGGGATCCGAGGGCCGGGATCTGCGGACCGGGATCCGAGGACCGGGATCCGAGGACCGGTTCTGAGCACCCGGTCCGAGGACCGGTCCACGGACCGGGCCTGGGCGCCGGGCCCGAGGGCATCCGCCTCCGGCCGGGCCACCCCCCGCCCGCCCCCCCACGGGGACGGGCGGGCGGGTGCCGCCCAGGTCACGGCGGGGCCGCCCGGCCGGGGCCGCCCGGGGCCGGGCCGGGCCGGACCTGGCCTGGTGGGGGCGCGGGGATGTCAGAGGCCGCCAGTAGGCTGTCCGACATGGCCGACCCTTCCAGCTACCGCCCCAAGCCGGGACAGATCCCCGACTCGCCCGGGGTCTACAAGTTCCGTGACGAGCACCGTCGTGTGATCTACGTCGGGAAGGCCAAGAGCCTGCGCCAGCGCCTCGCCAGCTACTTCCAGGACCTGGCGAACCTGCACCCGCGCACGGCCACGATGGTGACGACCGCCGCGTCCGTCGAGTGGACGGTGGTGGCCACGGAGACGGCCGCGCTCCAGCTGGAGTACACCTGGATCAAGGAGTACGACCCGCGCTTCAACGTCAAGTACCGCGACGACAAGAGCTACCCCTACCTCGCGGTGACGATGAACGAGGAGTTCCCGCGCGTCCAGGTGATGCGCGGTCAGAAGAAGAAGGGCGTGCGCTACTTCGGCCCCTACGGCCACGCGTGGGCCATCCGGGACACCGTCGACCTGCTCCTGCGCGTCTTCCCCGTACGCACGTGCTCGGCGGGCGTCTTCAGGAACGCCGCCCGCACCGGCCGCCCCTGCCTGCTCGGCTACATCGGCAAGTGCTCCGCGCCCTGCGTCGACCGCGTCTCCGCCGAACAGCACCGGGAACTGGCGGAGGACTTCTGCGAGTTCATGGCGGGCCGCACGGGCACGTACATCCGGCGCCTGGAGCGCCGGATGACCGAGGCCGCCGAGGACATGGAGTACGAGCGGGCCGCCCGCCTCCGGGACGACATAGAGGCCCTGCGGAAGGCGATGGAGAAGAGCGCCGTCGTCCTCGCCGACGCCACCGACGCCGACCTGATCGCGGTCGCCGAGGACGAGCTGGAGGCCGCCGTCCAGATCTTCCACGTGCGCGGCGGACGCGTCCGCGGCCAGCGCGGCTGGGTCACCGACAAGGTCGAGGCCGTCACCACGGCCGACCTCGTCGAGCACGCACTCCAGCAGCTCTACGGGGAGGAGACGGGCGACGCCGTCCCCAAGGAGGTGCTGGTCCCGGCGCTGCCCGAGCCCGTGGAGCCGGTCCAGGAGTGGCTCACCCAGCGCCGCGGGTCGAACGTGTCGCTGCGCATCCCGCAGCGCGGCGACAAGAAGGCCCTCATGGAAACCGTCGCGCGCAACGCCCAGCAGTCCCTCGTGCTGCACAAGACCAAGCGCGCCTCCGACCTCACCACCCGCTCCCGCGCCCTGGAGGAGATCGCCGCCGCCCTGGAGCTGGACAGCGCGCCCCTGCGCATCGAGTGCTACGACATCTCCCACCTCCAGGGCGACGACGTGGTCGCCTCCATGGTCGTCTTCGAGGACGGCCTCGCCCGCAAGAGCGAGTACCGCCGCTTCCAGATCAAGGGCTTCGAGGGGCAGGACGACGTCCGCTCCATGCACGAAGTGATCACGCGGCGCTTCCGGAGGTACCTGGCCGAGAAGGAGAAGACGGGGGAGTGGTCCCCCGAGGAGGCCCAGGAGAGCCTCACCGAGGAGGACGGCCGCCCCAAGAAGTTCGCGTACCCGCCGCAGCTCGTCGTCGTGGACGGCGGCCAGCCGCAGGTCGCCGCCGCCCAGCGGGCCCTGGACGACCTCGGCATCGACGACATCGCGGTCTGCGGCCTCGCCAAGCGCCTGGAGGAGGTCTGGGTGCCCGGCGAGGACGACCCGGTGATCCTGCCGCGCACCAGCGAGGGGCTCTACCTCCTCCAGCGCGTACGGGACGAGGCGCACCGGTTCGCGATCGCCTACCAGCGGACGAAGCGGTCCAAGCGCTTCCGGTCCAGCCCGCTGGACGCCGTGCCCGGCCTCGGCGACGCGCGTAAACAGACACTGATCAAGCACTTCGGGTCGGTGAAGAGGCTCCGGGCCGCGACCATCGACCAGATCTGCGAGGTTCCGGGCATCGGCCGCAAGACGGCGGAGGCCGTCCTCGTGGCCTTCGCCCAGGCGGCCCCGGCGGCCCCCGCCGTGAACACCGCCACAGGAGAGATCATGGAGGACGAGGAGCCCGCGGGCACGGCACACTCGGACCCGACGGACACCACCGGGGAGCCCGCGGCCGCGGACACCCCGGACCCGGCCGGGCCCCCGGCACAGGAGGGCGCCCCGGACGACGGCCGCCCGCCCGTGCCCACGGGTGACCCGGCCGGCGACCGGGCACCCGCCCCGGTGGACGGCCCGGACGACAGCCCGGCGCCCGCCCCGGCGGGAGCCCCGGGCCCGGACAGCGACCGGACGCCCGTGCCCACGGGCGGCCCGGGCGGCGACCGGACACCCGCCCCGGCGGGCGGCCCGGTCAACGGCACGGGGACCGCACCGACCGCGGACCCCGGCGACAGCGAGACGCCCACGCGTGTGGGCGCATCGGACCGACGACGGGGGACGGAGACATGAGCGAGCACGACGAAGGCGGCACCCAGGTGAGTACGGGCACGACCATCGAGGCGGGTGAGGCCGCCGAAGCGGCCATCCCTGAGCTGGTGATCATCTCCGGCATGTCCGGCGCGGGACGCAGTACGGCGGCCAAGTGCCTGGAGGACCTCGGCTGGTTCGTCGTGGACAACCTGCCGCCCGCCCTGATCCCCACCATGGTCGAGCTGGGCGCCCGCTCGCAGGGCAACGTCGCCCGCATCGCGGTCGTCGTCGACGTGCGCGGCCGCCGCTTCTTCGACAACCTCCGCGAGTCCCTCGCGGACCTGGAGTCCAAGAACGTCACCCGGCGCATCGTCTTCCTGGAGTCCTCCGACGACGCCCTGGTGCGCCGCTTCGAGTCCGTCCGCCGCCCGCACCCGCTCCAGGGCGACGGCCGCATCGTCGACGGCATCGCCGCCGAGCGCGAGCTCCTGCGCGAGCTGCGCGGCGACGCCGACCTGGTCATCGACACCTCCAGCCTGAACGTGCACGAGCTGCGCGCCAAGATGGACGCCCAGTTCGCGGGCGACGAGGAGCCCGAGCTGCGGGCCACGGTCATGTCCTTCGGCTTCAAGTACGGACTGCCGGTCGACGCGGACCTCGTCGTCGACATGCGCTTCCTGCCCAACCCCCACTGGGTGCCGGAGCTGCGCCCCTACACCGGGCTCAACGAGGAGGTGTCGGCATACGTCTTCAGCCAGCCGGGCGCCAAGGAGTTCCTCGACCGCTACACCGAGCTGCTCCAGCTCATCGCCGCGGGCTACCGCCGCGAGGGCAAGCGGTACGTGACCATCGCCGTCGGCTGTACGGGCGGCAAGCACCGCTCCGTCGCCACGTCGGAGAAGCTGGCCGCGCGGCTGTCCGCCGCGGGCATCGAGACGGTCATCGTCCACCGGGACATGGGGCGCGAATGAAGCCCAACCGCCGGGTGCTCCGTCTGAACCGCACGGGCCGCAAGCGGGGCGCCCAGCCCAAGGTCGTCGCCCTCGGCGGCGGCATGGGCCTGTCCGCCTCGCTCGCCGCCCTGCGCCGGATCACCGGAGACCTCACCGCCGTCGTCACCGTGGCCGACGACGGCGGCTCCAGCGGCCGGCTGCGCCAGGAACTCGGCGTCCTGCCGCCCGGCGACCTGCGCAAGGCCCTCGCCGCCCTGTGCGGCGACGACGACTGGGGCCAGACCTGGGCCCGCGTCATCCAGCACCGCTTCCAGTCCCGCGGCGACCTGCACGAACACGCCGTCGGCAACGTCCTGATCGTCGCCCTGTGGGAGCAGCTCGGCGACCACGTCCAGGCCCTGGACCTGGTCGGCAGGCTGCTCGGCGCGCAGGGGCGCGTGCTGCCCATGTCCGCCGTGCCCCTGGAGCTCCAGGCCCTGGTCAAGGGCCACGACCCGGAGCGCCCCGAGGACGTGGACACCGTGCGCGGCCAGGCCACCGTCGCGCTCACCCCGGGCGAGGTGCAGTCCGTGCACCTCGTCCCGCAGGACCCGCCCGCCGTCCCGGAGGCCGTTGCCGCCGTCCTGGACGCGGACTGGGTGGTCCTCGGGCCCGGGTCCTGGTTCTCCTCCGTGATCCCGCACCTGCTCGTGCCCGAGCTGCTCGACGCGCTCACGGAGACGAAGGCCCGCAGGGTCCTGTCGCTCAACCTGGCCCCGCAGCCCGGCGAAACCGAAGGCTTCTCTCCGCAGCGTCATTTGGAGGTTTTGGCCCGACACGCCCCTAAACTCGCCCTGGACGTGGTGCTGGCCGACGAGGCCGCCGTGCCCGACCGTGGGTCCCTGACCGACGCCGCCAAGCGGCTCGGCGCCACGGTGGAGCTGGCGCCGGTGGCCCGCCAGGACGGCAGCCCCCGGCACGACCCGGAGCTGCTGGCCGCCGCGTACGACCGTATTTTTCGGATGCATGGAAGGATCGGCCCATGGCGATGACGGCAGCGGTGAAGGACGAGATCTCCCGGCTTCCCGTCACCCGGACCTGCTGCAGAAAGGCGGAGGTCTCGGCGATCCTTCGGTTCGCGGGCGGACTGCACCTGGTCAGCGGGCGCATCGTGATCGAGGCGGAGCTGGACACGGCGATGGCGGCCCGCCGGCTCAAGCGGGACATCCTGGAGATCTTCGGGCACGGCTCCGAGCTGATCGTGATGGCCCCCGGCGGACTGCGCCGCGGCTCCCGCTACGTGGTGCGCGTCGTCGCGGGCGGCGACCAGCTCGCCCGGCAGACCGGCCTGGTGGACGGCCGCGGCCGTCCCATCCGCGGCCTGCCGCCGCAGGTGGTCTCGGGGGCCACCTGCGACGCCGAGGCCGCCTGGCGCGGTGCCTTCCTCGCCCACGGCTCCCTCACCGAGCCCGGCCGCTCCTCCTCCCTGGAGGTCACCTGCCCGGGCCCGGAGGCCGCGCTCGCCCTGGTCGGCGCCGCCCGCCGGCTCCAGATCGCCGCCAAGGCCCGGGAGGTGCGCGGCGTGGACCGCGTCGTCGTCCGTGACGGTGACGCGATCGGCGCCCTGCTGACCCGCCTCGGCGCCCACGAGTCCGTGCTCGCCTGGGAGGAGCGGCGGATGCGGCGCGAGGTGCGCGCCACCGCCAACCGCCTCGCCAACTTCGACGACGCCAACCTGCGCCGCTCGGCGCGCGCCGCCGTCGCCGCGGGCGCCCGGGTGCAGCGGGCCCTGGAGATCCTCGGGGAGGAGGTCCCGGAGCACCTCGCGGCCGCCGGCCGCCTGCGCATGGAGCACAAGCAGGCCTCCCTGGAGGAGCTCGGCGCGCTCGCCGACCCGCCGCTGACCAAGGACGCCGTCGCGGGCCGCATCCGCCGCCTGCTCGCCATGGCCGACAAGCGCGCCCAGGACCTCGGCATCCCCGGCACGGAGTCCAACCTCACCGAGGAGATGGCGGACAACCTCGCGGTCTGAGGGGTGCGCGCCGCCCCCGCGAGGGCCCCACGTCACCCCCGTGAAGGCCCCGCGCCCTCCGCGACAGGTCTCGTGGCCCCCTCGTACACGCTCCGCGAACACCCCTGGCGAGAGCCCGTTCCGAGGCCCGGAACGCGCCCGAAACGCCGAATTTGCGCTCACCCGTGCAGGTGGTGAAACGGGTGAGCGCGGAGGGAAGCGTGGTGCTTCTCACTACCGGACAGTATTGCCTTCGGGGGGCCTGCTCGATGTCACTCCGGGGCCTTCGGAGAGGTAGGGTCGGAGGCGGTCGGGGACATCCCATACAACTCGCCGGCGTCTCAGACCGGCGTACCAACGAGGAGATCGGTTCGTGACGATCCGCGTAGGCATCAACGGCTTTGGCCGCATCGGTCGTAACTACTTCCGCGCGCTCCTTGAGCAGGGTGCGGACATCGAGATCGTGGCTGTCAACGACCTGGGTGACACCGCGACCACCGCCCACCTGCTGAAGTACGACACCATCCTGGGCCGCCTCAAGGCCGAGGTGACCCACACCGAGGACACCATCACCGTCGACGGCCACACCATCAAGGTGCTGTCCGAGCGCAACCCCGCCGACATCCCGTGGGGCGAGCTGGGCGTCGACATCGTGATCGAGTCCACCGGTATCTTCACCAAGCGTGACGACGCCGCCAAGCACCTCGCCGGCGGCGCGAAGAAGGTCCTCATCTCGGCTCCGGCCAAGGACGAGGACATCACCATCGTCATGGGTGTCAACCAGGACACGTACGACGCGGCCAACCACCACGTCATCTCCAACGCCTCCTGCACCACCAACTGCGTGGCGCCGATGGCGAAGGTCCTGGACGAGAACTTCGGCATCGTCAAGGGCCTGATGACCACGGTCCACGCGTACACGAACGACCAGCGCATCCTGGACTTCCCGCACAAGGACCTGCGCCGCGCCCGCGCCGCCGCCGAGAACATCATCCCGACCACCACCGGTGCCGCCAAGGCCACCGCCCTGGTCCTGCCGCAGCTCAAGGGCAAGCTGGACGGCATCGCGATGCGCGTCCCGGTCCCCACCGGCTCCGCCACCGACCTGGTCGTCGAGCTCCAGCGCGAGGTCACCAAGGACGAGGTCAACGCGGCGTTCAAGAAGGCCGCGGACGGCGAGCTCAAGGGCATCCTGTACTACACCGAGGACCCGATCGTGTCCTCGGACATCGTCAGCGACCCGGCGTCCTGCACCTTCGACTCCTCCCTGACCATGGTCCAGGAGGGCAAGTCGGTGAAGATCCTCGGCTGGTACGACAACGAGTGGGGTTACTCCAACCGCCTCGTCGACCTCACGGTCTTCGTCGGCGGCCAGCTCTGAGGCGTCCGCGCGCTTAGAGCAGGCACCCAGATGTGAGCAGCAGGGTCCGGACCGTTAACGTCCGGACCCTGCAGCATGTCAAGCCCTCTTCGGAGCCCCTCCTCAAGGAGTCCTTCTCTATGAAGACGATCGACGAACTTCTCGCCGGCGGTGTCGCGGGCAAGCGGGTCTTCGTCCGCGCCGACCTGAACGTGCCGCTCGACGGCACCGCCATCACCGACGACGGGCGCATCCGCGCGGTCCTGCCCACCGTCAAGGCCCTCGCCGAGGCGGGCGCCCGCGTGGTCGTCGCCTCGCACCTGGGCCGCCCCAAGGGCACCCCGGACCCCGCCTTCTCGCTCGCCCCGGCCGCCACCCGCCTCGGTGAACTCCTGGGCGCCGACGTCCGGTTCGCCACCGACACGGTCGGCGAGTCGGCCCGGGCCACGGTCGCGGAGCTGGCCGACGGCCAGGTCGCCGTCGTGGAGAACCTCCGCTTCAACGCCGGTGAGACGGCCAAGGACGACGCCGAGCGCGGCGCTTTCGCCGACCGGCTCGCCGAGCTCGCCGACGTCTACGTGGGTGACGGCTTCGGCGCCGTGCACCGCAAGCACGCCTCCGTCTACGACCTGCCGGCCCGGCTGCCGCACTACGCGGGCCACCTGATCGCGACCGAGGTCGGCGTCCTGAAGAAGCTCACCGAGGACGTCAAGCGGCCGTACGTGGTCGTGCTCGGCGGCGCCAAGGTCTCCGACAAGCTCGGCGTCATCGACCACCTCCTGGAGAAGGCCGACCGCATCCTCATCGGCGGCGGCATGGCCTACACCTTCCTCAAGGCCCAGGGCCACGAGGTCGGCATCTCCCTCCTCCAGGAGGACCAGGTCCCGGCGGTCAAGGAGTACATGAAGCGCGCCGAGGAGCGCGGCGTGGAGTTCGTGTTCCCCGTCGACGTGCTGGTCTCCGCCGAGTTCCCGGACCTGAAGACCAAGGCGCCCGCCCACCCCACCACGGTCGCCGCCACCGCCATCCCGGCGGACCAGGAGGGGCTCGACATCGGCCCCGAGACCCGTAAGCTCTACGCCTCGAAGCTCGCCGACGCGGCCACCGTCTTCTGGAACGGCCCGATGGGCGTCTTCGAGCACCCGGACTACGCCGAGGGCACCAAGGCGGTCGCCCAGGCGCTTCTCGACTCCCCGGCCTTCACCGTCGTCGGCGGTGGCGACTCGGCCGCCGCCGTGCGCCTGCTGGGCTTCGACGAGAAGGCATTCGGCCACATTTCGACCGGCGGCGGCGCCTCCCTCGAATACCTCGAGGGCAAGACGCTCCCCGGCCTCGCTGCACTGGAGGACTGACTCACATGAGTACGCGCACGCCGCTGATGGCGGGCAACTGGAAGATGAACCTCAACCACCTCGAGGCCATCGCGCACGTCCAGAAGCTCGCGTTCGCGCTCGCCGACAAGGACTACGAGGCCGTCGAGGTCGCCGTCCTGCCCCCGTTCACCGACCTGCGCTCCGTGCAGACCCTGGTCGACGGCGACAAGCTCAAGATCAAGTACGGCGCCCAGGACATCTCGGCGCACGACTCCGGCGCGTACACCGGTGAGATCTCGGGCCCGATGCTCGCGAAGCTGAAGTGCACCTACGTGGCCGTCGGCCACTCCGAGCGCCGCCAGTACCACCAGGAGACCGACGACGTCTGCAACGCCAAGGTGAAGGCGGCCTTCAAGCACGGCCTCACGCCGATCCTGTGCGTCGGCGAGGAGCTGGAGGTCCGCGAGGCGGGCAACGCCGTCGCGCACACCCTCACGCAGGTCGAGGGCGGCCTCAAGGACGTCCCGGCCGAGCAGGCCGAGACCGTCGTGATCGCCTACGAGCCCGTCTGGGCCATCGGCACCGGCAAGGTCTGCGGCGCCGACGACGCGCAGGAGGTCTGCGCGGCGATCCGCGCCAAGCTCGCCGAGCTGTACTCGCCGGAGCTGGCCGACCGGGTCCGCATCCAGTACGGCGGCTCCGTGAAGTCCGGCAACGTCGCCGAGATCATGGCGAAGCCCGACATCGACGGTGCCCTGGTGGGCGGCGCCAGCCTGGACACGGACGAGTTCGTCAAGATCGTTCGCTTCACCGAGCAGTGAGTATGCGCTAACGCCGTTACGACGTACCCTTGCGGGGGTCGGGGCTTGTGGAGCGGGCGGAGGACGCCCGCCGACAGTATGCTTCGGCCCCCGTCGTCGATTCAGATTCCGAGGAAGTTGGTCCAGCCGTGGTTATGGGGTTCTCGATCGCCCTGATCGTCTTCAGCCTGCTGATGATGCTGCTGGTGCTGATGCACAAGGGCAAGGGCGGCGGCCTCTCCGACATGTTCGGTGGCGGTATGCAGTCGTCCGTCGGCGGCTCCTCGGTCGCCGAGCGGAACCTGGACCGCATCACCGTCGTGGTCGGTCTGCTCTGGTTCGCCTGCATTGTCGTGCTCGGCATCCTGATGAAGGTGAACAACTGACAGCAGGCACGAGCCGCTTGCCACGCCCCGGCGGCCGCGCCCCGAAGTCCCGCTCGTAGCCCCATGTTCCGTACGCGCCCGCGCGCGCGGCTTATCATGGGGCTTGCGTGTCGGGGTGGGGTGTAACTCCCAACACTGGACGCGCGTTGGGCCTTACGTAGACTGAGGCGCCCGCAGCGCCGGCAGTCGACCCCGCGGCGCAGCCGCCGTTCGACACAGGCAGCACCATCACGCAGGGAGTTACGACCGTGGCAAGTGGCAACGCGATCCGAGGCAGTCGGGTCGGGGCGGGGCCGATGGGCGAGGCCGAGCGCGGCGAGTCCGCCCCGCGACTGCGCATCTCCTTCTGGTGCTCGAACGGGCACGAGACGCAGCCCAGCTTCGCCAGCGACGCGCAGGTCCCCGACACCTGGGACTGCCCCCGCTGCGGCTTTCCGGCAGGTCAGGACCGGGACAACCCACCGGACCCGCCGCGCACCGAGCCGTACAAGACCCATCTCGCGTACGTACGGGAGCGGCGCAGCGACGCGGACGGCGAGGCCATCCTCGCCGAGGCGCTCGCCAAACTGCGGGGCGAGATCTAGAAGTTGACAGCCGGGGGGGGCGCCGCGGGGGCAGGCGGGGCGAGAGGAGGGGGGGGGGCGGGCGGGGGGGGGCGCGCCGCGCCCGCGGGGAGGGGGGGTTGGGGGGTCGGACCCCGGCGGGGG
>NZ_JASCXL010000117.1:0-29588 GCF_030010595.1 Streptomyces sp. CC224B
GGGGGGGGGGGGGGGGGGGGGGGGGGGGGGGCGCCCGGGGGGGGGGGGGGGGGCCCCCGGGGGGGGGGGGGGGGGGGGGGGGGGGGGGGGGGGGGGGGGGGGCCCGGGGGGGGGCGCCCCAGTCCCGCCCCTTCCCGTAACCAGGGGGCTGCCGCCCCCTGGACCCCCGCTCATCGGCGCTCCGCGCCTCGTCCTCAAACGCCGGACGGGCTGGACTATCGCGGCGCGGGCCCGTTCGACAGTTCCGCCGGACAGGCCTGGATGGTTGTGGCGCGGGCTCGTTGCGCAGGTGCTACCGGACGGGCTCGTTCCCATGGGTGTGGCCGGTTGGCCCCCCGTGTCGGGGTGGCTCGACGTGCCGGATTCCCGGTGGCGTGTGAGGCTGGCCGCACGACCTTGATCCTCTCCGTCGCCCAGGAGGGCGACCCGGCACCGGGAGGGGTCCGTGCGGTGACTTCATGGCTGCTCCGTACGCCGTGCGCGGCGGTACTGGCCGCGGCGCTGCTCACCCCGGCGCCGGGGCACGCCGCCGAGCCGTCCCCGGCTCCCTCGGCCGCGTACTACGACGAGGTGTCCCTCGCCGGGAGCCGCGCGGGCGAGGGGCGGCCCCGGCCCGGCCGGGCCCGGCCGCTGGACGTGCCCGACCCGCGGGGGTGGCGCCCGCTGCCGCCCCCGGCCCGCGAGCAGCGGCCCCGGCCGGAGCCGCCGCCCGCGGCCGACCCCGGCGACACCACCGAGCAGTCCGCCCGCAGCCGGGCGACCGGGCCGCCCATCCCCGGCCTGCGCGTCCTGCCGCTCGGCGCGGGGCTGGTCCTCATCGGCCTGGGCCTCGGATTCCTGGGGCTGCGGCTGCGCCGTGGCTGAGCCGGCCGTTGCGCCACGTGGACAGGCGGATGACCTCGTACAGGGTGGATCACCGGTGTACGGGGGCACCACGGAGGTGTGAGGAACGGGTACGAGAGAATGGCGGCATGGAGATGCCGAGGAACGAAAGGTCGCCGGAGAACCCCCAGGTCCTGGTTGTCGGCCAGGACGGCATGGCGCTCGGCGGCGGAGGCGACGACGACGCCCGCGAGGTCCCGGTGACGGACATGGTCGAACAGCCCGCGAAGGTCATGCGCATCGGCAGCATGATCAAGCAGCTCCTTGAGGAGGTCCGCGCGGCGCCTCTGGACGAGGCGAGCCGTGTGCGCCTCAAGGAGATCCACGCCAGCTCCGTGAAGGAGCTGGAGGACGGGCTCGCACCGGAGCTGGTCGAGGAACTGGAGCGTCTGTCGCTGCCGTTCACCAACGAGACGACGCCCAGCGACGCGGAGCTGCGCATCGCGCAGGCCCAGTTGGTGGGCTGGCTCGAAGGCCTCTTCCACGGGATCCAGACGACCCTGTTCGCGCAGCAGATGGCCGCCCGGGCGCAGCTCGAGCAGATGCGGCGCGCGCTGCCGCCGGGCGTCCGCGGGGGCGACGACGACGAGGAGGGCAACGTGGCGGGCCGCAGCGGGGGGCCGTACCTGTAACCCCACCGGGGGAGAGCCCACCGACCGCACACGAAGGGGCCCGGTACGCGTCGCGCGTACCGGGCCCCTCGGTATGCGGGGAGAGCGACCGCTCGCGCCGGGGCACCCCGAACGGCTCCCGCCCGGGCGGCACCCGGCCACGCGCAGGCGAACGGCCCCCGCCGGGGAGGGGGCGGCACCCGGCCACGCGCCGACGAAGGCTCCCGCCGGGGAGGGCGGCACCAGCCCCGCGCCGGCGAACGGCTAGGACGCGGTGGGCGGGTTGCCCGTCGAGATCTGGAAGGTGATCTCCACGTTCTTCGGGTCCACGTCCGAGCCCTCCTTGGGGATCTGGCCCATGACGGTGTCCTCGCCGTACGTGTTCTCGTTGACCTCTTGCTTGTCGTAGTTCCATCCGGCCGCCTGCAGGCAGGACAGCACCGATCGCCAGTCCTTGTAGGTGAAGTCCGGCAGTTTGATCTTGTTCGGGTCGTTGTACGACGTGTCCGGCTCGGTGCAATCCGTCTTCTCGACCGTCTTCGTCCGGTCCGGACCCCGGTGGCCCGCCACCGGCTTCTTCGTCTCCTTGGCCTTGCCGCCGTCGTCGTCGCCGTTCAGGGACAGGGCCGTGATCAGGCCGCCGATGGCGATCAGGGCGACGACGACGGAGCCGATGACGACCGGCAGGTTGCGCTTGCGGCCGCCTCCGCCGCCGGTGGGGGCCGCCGCCGTGGTGGGCTGCGGGGAGATGGTGTACGGGGGCGGGGTCGAGGCAGCCTGGGGGCCCGGGCCGTAGGCGTTGGTGGGGGCGGGGGTCTGGTAGCCCTGCTGGGGGTAGCCGTACCCGGCCTGGGGCGTGGCGGTCGCCGGGCCGTAGGGGCCCGGCTGGTACGGCGTCTGGACGCCGCCCTGCGGCTGCGGCGCGGCCGTGTCGACCGGCGGGAACACGGCGGAGCCGACCCCCGCGCCGCTGGCGGTCGGGGCGCCCGCCACGATGCTCGGCGCGGCCGCCTGGAAGGACTGGCCGACGCGCAGGCACTCGTCGCGCATGGCCTCGGCGGTCGGGAAACGCTCGTTCGGGTTCTTCTTCAGCGCGCGGGCCACCAGGGCGTCCACGGCCGGCGGCAGCGAACGGTTGATGGAGGAGGGCGCGACCGGCTCCTCCTGGACGTGCGCGTACGCGATGGCCAGCGGCGAGTCCGCGTCGAAGGGCAGGCGCCCGGTCACCAACTGGAAGAGCATGATGCCGACCGAGTACAGGTCGGAGCGGGCGTCCACACCGCGGCCGAGGGCCTGCTCGGGCGACAGGTACTGCGGCGTGCCGACGACCATGCCGGTCTGCGTCATCGAGGTGACGCCGGACTGCATGGCGCGGGCGATGCCGAAGTCCATGACCTTGACGACGTTCCGCTTCGTCATCATCACGTTGCCGGGCTTGATGTCGCGGTGGACCAGGCCCGCCTCGTGGCTGATCTCCAGGGCCGCGAGCACGTCCGCGGTGATCTTCAGCGCCTGGTCGGTGGGCATCGCGCCGTGCTGCTGGACCGCCGCCTCCAGGACGGAGCCGAGGGGCTTGCCCTCCACGTACTCCATGACGATGTACGGCATGGCCGTGCCGCCGAGGTCGTCCTCGCCGGTGTCGAAGACCGAGACGATATTGGTGTGCGTGAGCTTGGCCACGGCCTGCGCCTCGCGGCGGAAGCGCTCACGGAAGGACTGCTCACGGCCCAGCTCGGTGTGGAGTGTCTTGATCGCGACCTGTCGGTCGAGCACCGTGTCGTACGCGAGGTGCACCGAGGCCATCCCGCCCTCGCCGAGCAGATCGCGCAGCTGATAGCGGCCGCCGGCCAGCGAACTGCCCGCGTACCGGCCCTGAGCGCCGTCCTGGCTCATGTCGTGCGTCCCCCATCGGCGCGGACGCGAGACGGCGCCGCGGCTGTGACTGTGGCTTCGGGCTGCGATCGGAAGACGTCCACAGGACAGTGATCGAGCCGCTATTCCTGGCCAAGTCTGCCCGAGGGCGATGTCACGTCAAGCTCGGTGCCCGTTCCGTGACCGTACGCGCAAGAAGAGTCTCGGAAGCGTTACAAGTTTGCCCCGGCGGGCCCCCGGCGGGTTTGATGGCCGGTCCACCTCGGACCGGCATGTCCCGGAGAGGCTGTAGCGTGGCACGGCGGAGTACCCCGTACCGCTCCCATCACGCATCCGGTACACGCCCTCCACGGGCGGACCACGATCAGAACGACGGCGAGGACTGATGGCACAGACGCAGCGCGCTCAGGGCCCGTCCGACCCCGAGGCGACTGGCGGCGGTATGTCAGACGCGCCTGAAATGTGGGGTAACGGCGGACTTGTCGGAGACGGCAGGTACCGCCTGACCCGCAGACTCGGCCGGGGCGGCATGGCCGAGGTCTTCGCGGCCGAGGACGTACGCCTGGGCCGCACGGTCGCGGTCAAGCTGCTCCGCTCCGACCTCGCCGAGGACCCCGTGTCCAAGGCGCGCTTCACGCGCGAGGCGCAGTCGGTGGCGGGCCTGAACCACCACGCGGTCGTCGGGGTCTACGACTCGGGCGAGGACCTGATCGGCGGGAACTCCGTCCCCTACATCGTGATGGAGCTGGTCGAGGGCCGCACCATCCGCGACCTGCTGCTCAACGCGGAGGCCCCCGGGCCCGAGCAGGCCCTGATCATCGTGTCCGGGGTCCTGGAGGCGCTCGCCTACTCGCACCAGCACGGCATCGTGCACCGCGACATCAAGCCCGCGAACGTGTCCATCACCACCACCGGCGCGGTGAAGGTGATGGACTTCGGCATCGCGCGCGCCCTGCACGGGGCGTCCACGACGATGACGCAGACCGGCATGGTGATGGGCACGCCGCAGTACCTGTCGCCGGAGCAGGCGCTCGGCAAGGCCGTCGACCACCGGTCCGACCTGTACGCGACGGGCTGCCTGCTGTACGAACTGCTCGCGCTGCGGCCGCCGTTCACCGGCGAGACGCCGCTGTCCGTGGTCTACCAGCACGTGCAGGACACTCCCGTCCCGCCGTCGCAGGTGTCCGACGCGGCGCCGCCGGAGCTCGACGGGCTCGTCATGCGGTCGCTGGCCAAGGACCCCGACGACCGCTTCCAGACCGCCGAGGAGATGCGCGGCCTGGTCCAGTACGGGCTGCAGATGCTCGCCGAGCAGGGCAGCCACACCGGGACGTGGAGCACCGGGCCGGTCGACGCGGCCCCCGGCCACGAGGACGGTCGTACGGCCGTCATGGGCGTCGCCGGTACGACCGCGATGTCGCACAACGGGGACAGCGGGACCGCGCAGATCCCGGGCCCCATGCTGCGCCCGCCGGGCGGTGACGACGGCGGCTTCGACGGCGGCCACCGGGACGGCGGCGGCCGCGGGCGCGCGGGCAAGCTGTGGATCCTCGCCGTGCTCGCGGTGGTGGCGATCGCCGTGGGCATCGCCTTCGCGCTGTCCGGGAACGACGGCAAGGCCAAGAAGGACGACACCCCCCCGAAGCCGCCGACGACGAAGCAGTCGCAGGAGAAGAAGCCGAGCAAGAGCGCGGACGACGAGAAGTCGCAGGACCCCGGGACGCAGCCGGGCGGCGGCACGACCGGCGGCCAGAACGACGACTACACGCAGCGGCCGACGCAGCCGACCCAGCGGCCGTCGCAGCAGCCGACGCAGCCCACGCAGCCGACCACGGGGCCGACGGATCCGCCGACCGAGCCGACGGACCCCGCGACCCAGCCGACGGATCCGCCGACGCAGCCGTCCGACCCGGTGTCGCCGCCGGACGACAGCGGCGGCAGCGAGGGCGGTACCGAGGGCGGCGACGGCGGCACCGAGGGTGGCGAGGGCGACACGGAGTGACCCTTTCCGGGTGCCCGGAGTGATCACCTCCGAGTGCCGGGAGTGATCACCTCCGGGTGATCTTCTCCGTGCCCGGCCCGCGATCGGCGCGCGCCGCCCGCTCCGGCCGGCGCGCGTTCCCGGGCCGGAGCACGTAGCGGGACAGGACCGCCCCCACACGGGCTTCCGGCACCTCAGGGGGCGGCGAGGTACCCGGGCACAGGGTGTGCACCGTGCTGGTCTGCGGGGCGAGCCGCAGGTACACCGCGTCGTACGGCTCCCCGTCCACGAAGCACGGGGGCGGGCCGAAACGGGCCAGTTCCGCCGGGGTGGGGCGGGCCCCCTCGCAGAGGCCGACGAGCTGGACGGTCCACCGGCCCTCGGACGCCGCGGCGGTGCCCAGGTTGTCCGCTCCGTACGCGACGACGCTGCCCAGGCACGCGTCGTGGTACCCGAAGCCCCGGTGCATGCGCAGCAGGAGGTGCCCGTCGCACACGATGTGGCGGGCCGCCGCGAGGAACGGCAGGGCGCGCATGCTGGTCGCCACCCGGCCGTGGTCGGTGCGCCGGAGCAGGGCGAAGGCGAGCTGGCGCTCGGATACGGAGGGCATGGTCCCACCGTGCTGCACCCGCGCGGGGCGCAGAAGAGCACCCCGCCCCGTACCCCGGGGGACGTTGGTCCCGAAACCCGTCCGGCACCGTTCCGGAACCGCGCGGCCCGGCGGCCCGCCCCGGAACCACGCGGCCCGGCCGGGGAGAACGGCCCGGGAGAACGGCCCCGGAGGACGGAGCGCAGCCCCGCGACCCGCGGGGAGGCGTCAGCGGCGCTCGGCCTGCATCCGCGCCACGTAGGCCGCGGCCTGCGAGCGCCGCTCCATGCCCAGCTTCGAGAGCAGGCTGGAGACGTAGTTCTTGATGGTCTTCTCGGCGAGGTGCAGCCGCTCGCCGATGGCGCGGTTGGTCAGGCCCTCGCCGATCAGGTCGAGGATCCTGCGCTCCTGCTCGGTGAGGTTGGCCAGGCGGTCGTCGGACCGGGCGCCGCCGCCGTCGCGCAGGCGCTCCAGGACGCGGGCGGTGGCGACCGGGTCGAGCAGGGACCTGCCCGCCGCGACGTCCCGTACGGCGGTCAGCAGCTCATTGCCCCGGATGGCCTTGAGGACGTAGCCGGAGGCCCCGGCCATGATGGCGTCGAAGAGGGCCTCGTCGTCCGCGAAGGACGTCAGCATCAGGCATTTGATGGAGTCGTCCTGCGAACGGATCTCACGGCAGACCTCGACCCCGCTGCCGTCGGGCAGGCGCACGTCGAGGACGGCCACGTCGGGCCGGGTGGCCGGAATGCGTACCAGCGCGTCGGCCGCGGTTCCCGCCTCCCCGACCACCTCGATGTCGGCCTCCACCGAGAGCAGTTCGTGGACTCCGCGCCGGACGACCTCGTGGTCGTCGAGCAGGAATACCGTGATTTTTCCTTCTTCGCGCACGGTGTCAGTGTCACACATCAAGTCTTCCCGTGCCCGGGGTGCCCGGGATAACGTGCCGGTGTTCCGGCCCCCTGCCAGGCTGTGATCAGTGGCGTGACCAGGAAGTGTTTCCCGGCTTTAGCGATTTTCTTGGATTCCCTAGAACAATTTACTTGGAAATCCAAGCAACACCGCAGGTCAGACGGGGTTTCACAGTTTTGGGACGCACTGGGTACCGTGCTTGGAGAAGGGTGCTCGCCGGGACGACTGTCACGCCTTATCCCGGCTGAGCGCACCCACCCCGTGCGACGGGCTGGAATCGGGCGAGCCGTACTGGCCTCCCGGTGGACCCCGGGGGCCGGACCGACGGAGGAGCACACGTGACCGTGGAAAGCACCGCCGCGCGTACGCCGCGCCGCGCAGGCAGCGGCGGCAAGCGCACCAGTGCGAGTTCGAAGAGCGCGAGCGCGAAGAGCACCGCTGCCGGCGCGAAGAGCGCCAGCACGAAGAAGGGCGCGAGCGCCGGGAAGGCCGGCGGAGCCGGGGCCGGGCAGCCCGAGCTGGTACAGCTCCTGACGCCCGAGGGCGAGCGGGTCGTCAGCGCCGAGTACGACCGGTACGTCGCGGACCTCACCCCCGAGGACCTGCGCGCCCTGTACCGGGACATGGTGATGACCCGGCGCTTCGACGCCGAGGCCGTCACCCTGCAGCGCCAGGGCGAGCTGGGCCTGTGGCCGTCGCTCCTCGGCCAGGAGGCCGCGCAGGTCGGCTCGGGCCGGGCGACCCGCCAGGACGACTACGTCTTCCCCACCTACCGCGAGCACGGCGTCGCCTGGTGCCGCGGCGTGGACCCGACGATGCTGCTCGGCATGTTCCGAGGGGTGAACAACGGCGGCTGGGACCCCAACGGGAACAACTTCCACCTGTACACGATCGTCATCGGCTCGCAGACGCTGCACGCCACCGGCTACGCGATGGGCGTGGCCAAGGACGGCGCGGACAGCGCGGTCGTCGCGTACCTGGGCGACGGCGCGACGAGCCAGGGCGACGTGGCCGAGGCCTTCACGTTCTCCGCGGTGTACAACGCGCCGGTGGTGTTCTTCTGCCAGAACAACCAGTGGGCGATCTCCGAGCCGACCGAGAAGCAGAGCCGCGTGCCGCTGTACCAGCGCGCCCAGGGCTACGGCTTCCCGGGCGTGCGCGTGGACGGCAACGACGTGCTCGCCTGCCTCGCCGTCTCCAAGTGGGCCCTGGAGCGGGCGCGCACGGGTGAGGGACCGGCGCTGATCGAGGCGTTCACGTACCGCATGGGCGCGCACACCACCTCCGACGACCCGACGCGCTACCGCCGCGACGAGGAGCGGGAGTCCTGGGAGGCCAAGGACCCGATCAAGCGGCTGCGGGCGTACCTGGAGGCCCAGGGCCACGCGGACGAGGCGTTCTTCGCGGAACTCGAGGCGGAGAGCGAGACGTTGGGCAAGCGGGTGCGGGACGTGGTGCGGGCGATGCCCGACCCGGACCCGATGTCGATCTTCGAGAACATCTACGCGGACGGACACGCGCTCGTCGACGAGGAGCGCGCCCAGTTCGCCGCCTACCAGGCGTCGTTCGCGGACGCACCTGCGGACGCCGTGGCCGGCGGGGAGGTCAAGTAATCATGGCCGTACAGAAGTTCCCGATCGCCAAGGCGATCAACGAATCGCTGCGCACGGCCCTGGAGGCCGACCCCAAGGTCCTCGTCATGGGCGAGGACGTCGGCAAGCTCGGCGGCGTCTTCCGCGTGACCGACGGCCTGCAGAAGGACTTCGGCGAGGACCGGGTCATCGACACCCCGCTCGCCGAGTCGGGCATCGTCGGCACGGCCATCGGCCTGGCGCTGCGCGGCTACCGGCCGGTCGTGGAGATCCAGTTCGACGGCTTCGTCTTCCCGGCGTACGACCAGATCGTCACGCAGCTCGCCAAGATGCACGCGCGGGCGCTCGGCAAGGTCAAGGTGCCGGTCGTCATCCGCATCCCGTACGGCGGCGGCATCGGCGCGGTCGAGCACCACAGCGAGTCCCCGGAGGCGCTCTTCGCGCACGTGGCGGGGTTGAAGGTGGTCACGCCGTCGAACGCGTCGGACGCGTACTGGATGCTCCAGCAGGCCATCCAGAGCGACGACCCGGTGATCTACTTCGAGCCCAAGCGGCGCTACTGGGAGAAGGGCGAGGTCAACACCGACGCCATCCCGGACCCGCTGCACAGGGCCCGGGTGGTCCGCGAGGGCACGGACGCGACGCTGGTGGCGTACGGCCCGATGGTGCGCACCTGCCTGGAGGCGGCCGCGGCCGCCGAGGAGGAGGGCAAGTCGCTCGAGGTCGTGGACCTGCGCTCGGTCTCGCCGATCGACTTCGACACGGTGCAGGCCTCCGTGGAGAAGACGGGCCGCCTGATCGTCGTGCACGAGGCGCCGGTGTTCTTCGGCTCGGGCGCGGAGATCGCCGCGCGCATCACGGAGCGCAGCTTCTACCACCTGGAGGCGCCCGTCCTGCGGGTCGGCGGCTTCCACTCGCCGTATCCGCCCGCACGGGTGGAAGAGGACTACCTGCCGGGCCTCGACCGGGTGCTCGACGCCGTCGACCGCTCGCTGGCGTACTGAGGGAAGAGGGTCGTGACGACAATGACTGACACCGCGTCGGCCGTCCGCGAGTTCAAGATGCCCGACGTGGGCGAGGGGCTCACCGAGGCGGAGATCCTCAAGTGGTACGTGGCCGAGGGTGACACCGTCACCGACGGCCAGGTCGTGTGCGAGGTGGAGACCGCCAAGGCAGCCGTGGAGCTGCCCATTCCGTTCGACGGCACGGTCCGGGAGCTGCGCTTCCCGGAGGGCACGACGGTCGACGTCGGCCAGGTGATCATCACCGTGGGCGTGGCCGGAAGCGCGGCTGACGCGCCGGAGGCGGCCCCGCCCGCGCCGGCCGCGGAACCGGCGCCCGAGCCGGCGGAGCCCGCGGCGCCCACCGGCCGCCAGCCGGTCCTCGTCGGGTACGGCGTGGCGGAGTCCTCCACCAAGCGCCGTGCCCGCAAGCCCGTGCCCGGCCAGGCCGAGGATCCGTCCGCCGCGGCGGCCGCGGCCGCGGTCCAGGCCGAGCTGAACGGCCACGCCGCGCCCGCGCCCCAGGTCGCGGCCGTGCCCCAGGTCGCGGCGCCCGCGCCCGCGGGGGCCCGCCCGCTGGCCAAGCCCCCCGTCCGCAAGCTCGCCAAGGACCTGGGCGTCGACCTCGCCACGGTCACGCCGACGGGTCCGGACGGCGTCATCACCCGCGAGGACGTGCGCGCGGCCGTGGCCCCGGCTCCGGCCCAGCCGGCCGCGGAGCCCGTGCGGCCCGCACCGGCCCCGGAGCCGGTGGCGGCGGCGACCGCCGACGGGCGCGAGACCCGCGTCCCGGTCAAGGGCGTGCGCAAGGCCACGGCGCAGGCGATGGTGCACTCGGCGTTCACGGCGCCGCACGTCACGGAGTTCGTGACGGTGGACGTGACGCGCACGATGAAGCTCGTCGAGGAGCTCAAGCAGGACCGGGCCTTCGAGGGGCTGCGGGTGAACCCGCTGCTGCTGGTCTCCAAGGCCCTCCTGGTGGCGATCCGCCGCAACCCGGACGTCAACGCCGCCTGGGACGAGGCCAACCAGGAGATCGTCAAGAAGCACTACGTGAACCTGGGCATCGCCGCGGCGACCCCGCGCGGTCTGATCGTGCCGAACATCAAGGACGCGCACGCCAAGACCCTGCCCGAGCTGGCCGAGGCCCTCGGCGAGCTCGTCACCACCGCCCGCGAGGGCAGGACGTCGCCGGGCGCCATGCAGGGCGGCACGGTCACGATCACGAACGTCGGCGTCTTCGGCGTCGACACGGGCACGCCGATCCTGAACCCCGGCGAGTCCGCGATCCTCGCGGTCGGCGCCATCAAGCCCCAGCCGTGGGTGCACAAGGGCAAGGTGAAGCCGCGTCAGGTGACCACGCTCGCGCTGTCCTTCGACCACCGCCTGGTGGACGGGGAGCTCGGCTCGAAGGTGCTCGCGGACGTGGCGGCGGTCCTGGAGCAGCCCAAGCGGCTGATGACCTGGTCGTAGCCGCGGGGACGCGCGCGAGCAGCACGAGCAGCACCAGCAGCACGAGAAGGGGGCCCGCCGCGGTGTGCGGCGGGCCCCCTTGCCCGTGTCTCCTGGGAGCCACGGTCCGTACCCCCAGGGAGGCACGGCCCGTGTCTCCGGGGAGTTACGCGGTCACGCGACCTTGAAGCCGTAGTCCAGGACCTTCTTGGCGTCCGTGTAGCGCGATTCCTTCGTCGACGACATCAGGACCGAGCCGACGATCGTCTTGCCGTTCCGGGTCGCGGCGAAGACCAGGTTGTACTTCGCCTGGGAGCCCGAGCCGGTCTTCACGCCGATGGCGCCGCGGTAGCTGCCGAGCAGCTTGTTGGTGTTCTTCCAGAGGGGCATGCCGCGGGTGCCGCCGTTGGGCATCGTCGGCTTCGCCTTGTAGCTCTTCTGCTTCACGAGCGAGCGGAAGGTGGAGTTCTTCATCGCCTTGACCGTCAGGTTGGTGAGGTCGCGCGGCGAGGAGTAGTTGGCGCCATTGCTTATGCCGTCGAACGAGTCGAAGTGCGTGTTGCGCAGGCCGAGGTCACGGGCGTTCTTGTTCATCTTGCCGATGAAGGACTTCACCCGGGCGCTGCGGCTGGAGCCGCTGCCGAACGTGTCGGCGAGCGCGTAGGCGGCGTCGCAGCCCGAGGGCAGCATCAGGCCGTACAGCAGGTCGCGGACGGTGGCCCTGTCGCCGACGAGGAGGCCCCTGGCCGATGAGGCGCCGTTGCGGACGATGTAGTCGCTGTACGCCTTCTGGTACTTGACCTTGGTGTTGAGGTTCAGGTTCCGCTGGGTCAGGACCGTGTACGCGGTCATGATCTTGGTGGTGGAACCGGTCTTCAGCCGGGAGTCGGCGCTCTTGGTGAACAGGGTCTTGCCCGTACCGCTGTTCATCAGGAAGCCGCCCTTGGCGGCGATCGACGGCTTCGGCGGGGTGGCGGCCTGCGCGGGGGCCGTGATGACCGTGGTCGTCATGACGGCTCCGGCCGTGACGACGGCGGCGGCGGATACCCGGCGCATGCCGGTTGTCCGGATTCTCAAGGTGAACGCTCCATTGTCCCTGATGCGTGAGTTGAGCGGTCCCCGCTCCCAAGCCCTTGGTGCGCTTGGGGCAAGGGGGGCCGCCACGGACAAGACTCACGAGGGAGCGGCAGGGATGTACGGAGGACGGGAAAAGTGACCCGAAAGTTGTCGTGTTCCCCGCCGCGTGGCGGGAATCCGTCCGGTTTGTGGTGATCGGCGAGCAAGGTGTCCGCTCTGCGGACACGGGCGAGGGTGCTCCGGTGGGGCGCCGTCCGGATGGTGGACGGAAGATCGATCGCATACCTGTTGTATCTATGCTGTGCGCATGCCCCTCGCCCCCACGGTCCCCACCGCGCCCGCCACCCCCACCGCCTCCCGCCGGGAAGCCGGCGGGAAACAGCCGCCCGCCGCCGAGCGGGTCTACACCCACGTCAAGCGGGGCGTCCTTGAGCGCCGCTACGAGGGCGGCACCCTGCTGACCGAGGGCGAGCTCGCCGAGGCCGTGGGGGTGTCCCGTACGCCCGTGCGCGAGGCGCTGCTCAAGCTGGAGGTGGAGGGGCTGCTCCGGCTCTACCCGAAGAAGGGCGCCCTCGTGCTGCCCGTCTCGGCGCAGGAGATCGCGGACGTCGTCGAGACCCGGCTCCTGGTGGAGACGCACGCGGTGCGCAAGGCGGTGCCCGCGCCCCCGGGCCTGCTCGACCGGCTCGCGGAGCTGCTGGAGCAGCAGCGGGGGCAGGCCGCGGCGGGGGAGCTGGCCGCCGCCGCGGTGACCGACCGCCGCTTCCACGCCGAGATCGTCCGCAGCGGCGGCAACGACATCCTGTCGCGCCTGTACGACCAGCTCCGCGACCGCCAGCTGAGGATGGGCGTGGCCGTGATGCACTCCCACCCCGACCGGATCGCCAAGACGCTGGCCGAGCACGAGGAGCTGCTCGCCGCGCTGCGGGCCGAGGACGCGGACGCCGCGGTGGCGGTCGTCACCCGGCACGTCGGCTGGTTCCAGCACCTGGCGCGGGGAGCCACCCGATGAGCGCCCCCGCCCGGCTGCCCGGGGACCCGCCCGGGGGCGGGCGCGCCGTGTTCGTGTGGGGCGTGGGCGTCGCCGTCTACTTCGTCGCCGTCACCTTCCGCACCTCGCTCGGCGTCGCCGGCCTCGACGCCGCCGACCGCTTCCACGTCAACGCCTCGGCCCTGTCGACGTTCTCGATCCTCCAGCTGCTCGTCTACGCGGGCATGCAGATACCCGTCGGCCTGATGGTCGACCGGCTCGGCACGAAGAAGGTGCTGGCGCTCGGCGCGGCCCTGTTCACCCTCGGCCAGCTCGGCTTCGCGCTCGCGCCCTCGTACGGGACGGCGCTGGCGGCCCGCGCGCTGCTCGGCTGCGGCGACGCGATGACGTTCATCAGCGTGCTCCGGCTCGGCACGCGCTGGTTCCCGGCCCGGCGCGGGCCGCTGGTGGCGCAGCTCGCCGGGCTCGTCGGCATGGCGGGCAACCTCATCTCCACGCTCGTCCTGGCCCGGCTGCTGCACGGGGTCGGCTGGACCACCGCGTTCGCGGGCAGCGCGCTCGCCGGTGTCGTCGTCCTGGTCCTGGTGGCGCTGTTCCTGAAGGACCACCCCGAGGGGCACGAGCCGCCGCGGGCCGCCCGTGACGCGGACCGGCCGGACTCCGGCCCGGCCTCCGTACGCCGGCAGATCTCGCTGTCCTGGCGGGAGCCCGGCACCCGGCTCGGGCTGTGGGTGCACTTCACGACACAGTTCCCGGCGATGGTGTTCCTGCTGCTGTGGGGGCTGCCGTTCCTGGTCGAGGCGCAGGGCCTGTCCCGCGGCACGGCGGGGGACCTGCTGACCCTGGTGGTCCTGTCGAACATGGCCGTCGGCCTGGTCTTCGGCCAGATCGTGGCCCGGCACCACACGGCGCGGCTGCCGCTGGCCCTCGGCACGGTGGCCGTCACGGCGACCGTCTGGGCGGGGATGCTCCTGTACCCCGGGCAGCACGCCCCCATGTGGCTGCTGATCGTGGTCTGCGCCGTGCTCGGGGCGTGCGGTCCCGCCTCGATGATCGGCTTCGACTTCGCGCGGCCCGCGAACCCGCCGGAGCGCCAGGGCACGGCGTCGGGCATCACGAACATGGGCGGCTTCGTCGCCTCCATGACGACGCTGCTCGCCGTCGGCGTCCTGCTGGACGCCACCGGCGACGACTACCGGATCGCGTTCTCGGCCGTCTTCGTCCTGGAGGCGGTCGGCGTCAGCCAGATCCTGCGGCTGCGGGGGCGCGCGGCGCGCCGGGAGCGGGAGCGGCTCGTGGCGAGCCGGGTGGAGACGGTGCACGTACCGGCGGCGTGAGACGCCCCCGGGCGGGGGCACGCCGAACGGACGGGGGCGGGGCGGGCCGGGAGGGGGCGCGTCCCCCCTCCCGCCGCACCCGCGTCAGGGCGTCCCGGGGACGTCGGGGATACCGAGGATTCCAGGGGCGTCAGGTCGTCAGGTCGTCAGGGCGTCACGGCGTCAGGGCCTCAGGGCGTCACGGCGAAGTTGCCGAGGATGGCGTCGCCGAGCTCCTGGTCGCCCTCCACCTTCACCCGGTCCCTGACCGCCGCGTACGTGACGCGTCCGCAGGCGAGGCGGGAGTACGTCTCCCAGTCCGTGGCGATGGTGACGAGCGGGCCCAGGGAGGGGGTGTTGTCGACGGTGCCCTGGCCCTCGCCGTCCACGCGTACGGTACGGAGGAATTCGACGGGCCCGCTCACGTCGAAGACCACGGCGGAGTTCGCGGGGGCGCCCGCCTTCTTGGCGACGACCTTGCCGAGGCCGTGCAGCATCAGGTCGCGGGCGACGTACGCGCCCGGCGAGTCGAGGTTCCCTGGCCGGCGCAGCGCCACCCGCAGGTCCTGCTCGTGCACCCACACGTCGAACGCCCGCAGCCGCATGGCCAGTTCCAGGGTCTGCTCGCTGCCGAGGGGGCCGCGCACCAGGGTCTCCGGGGCGCGCGACTCATTCCGGATCTGCCGGTTGCGGCGGATGATCGTGTACTCCAGCTCGGCGGTCATCTCCGGGGCCGTGTGGTGGCGGCGGACGTCCACCTGCATCTCCATGTACCGCTGGCCCTCGGTCTTCACGTGGTACAGGTCCCGCGGCAGCGTGTGGATCGGACGCGGGTCGCCCAGCATCTCGCAGTCCAGGCCGATCACGTGCGAGACGATGTCCCGGACCGACCAGCCCGGGCACGGGGTTGGCTGGTTCCACTCGCCCTCGGCGAGCGGGGTCACCAGCTCGGATATCGCTTCCACGGCGTGGGCCCAGGCATCGGCGTAGGTTTGCAGGCTGGGATGGAGACTCACGGGACCCCTCGGCGGTCGTACGCGGGCGGTGGGTGTCTGAGGGCTTAAGTTACGCTGCCCGTGGGCACCCCGGCAGTGCTTTCGTGTGACGATCGTAGGCCTACTCGACGGTTCGAATGCCAGGACGGTGGTACTGTGCGCGCCTCTCTCCTCCAGATCGCCGTAGACGATGACGAATCAGTCATCTCCCGCCGGGCGCGCGTCTCTTCGCTGGTCCGCGAGGTGGTCGAGCGGGAGGGTTCCGGCCTGGTCGTGCTGCCGGAGCTGTGGACGACGGGGGCCTTCGGGTACGAGGCGTTCGCCGCGGAGGCGGAACCGCTGGAGGGGCCCACGTACGAGGCGATGGCCGAGACCGCGCGCGAGACGGGGGTCTGGCTGCACGCGGGCTCGATCCCCGAGCGGGCGGTGTCCGTCGGCGCCGCCGCGGGCGACGGGGTCGCCGGGGCCGACGTGGCTGACGGGGCCGCAGGGGTCGCCGAGGCCGATGAGGCCCTCTTCAACACCTCCCTCGTCTTCTCCCCCTCCGGCGAGCTCGCCGCCGCGTACCGCAAGATCCACCGCTTCGGCTTCGACAAGGGCGAGGCCGTGCTGATGGGCGCGGGGCACGAACTGGCCACCGTGCGCACGCCCGAGACGGTGCTCGGCCTCGCCACCTGCTACGACCTGCGGTTCCCCGAACTCTTCCGGGGCCTGGTGGACGCGGGCGCCGAGGTCTTCGTGGTGCCGGCGGGGTGGCCCGCCCGGCGGCGTGCGCACTGGTCGCTGCTCGCGCGGGCGCGGGCCGTGGAGGACCAGGTGTACGTGCTCGCGTGCGGGACCGCCGGGACGCACGCCGGCGTCGAGCAGGCGGGCGCGAGCGTCGTCGTCGACCCGTGGGGAGAGGTCGTCGCCGAGGCGAGCCCCACGCGGGAGGCCGTGCTCACCGTGGACCTCGACCTCGCCAGGGTCGCCGAGACGCGGGAGCAGTTCCCCGCGCTGAAGGACCGGCGGCTTGGCGTGGCCGCGCCGACGCTGTGAGGGCGGGGCGGCACCCGGCCAGGGCGGGGCGGCACCCGGGGGCTGTCGCCGGGCGCGCGGCGGTCGAGGCGCGGACACGGCCCTAGTCACCGCCGCGTTCCTTCTCCGCCAGGCGGATGACGCAGACCGCGACGGCCACGACCAGGGCCGGGTCGACGTCGTCCCTGGCGATGTGCAGGCCGTAGGCGTCGCGCACGCTGAACCAGCGGCGGGAGATGTCCGCGAGCAGCTCCCCCTCGTACTCGACGGCGAACTCCCGGTCGAGGATCTTGCCGCTCACGTCCAGCTCGTGGCCGTCGGCCAGGGCCACGCGGTAGTGGTTGCGCAGCAGCGAGAGCCGCTTGCGCTTCACCGTCGCCAGCGGCTCGCCCTCGCGCTCGACGACCATGGTGTCGCGCAGGGCGAACATCTTGGCCTTCATCTCGACGAGCACCCGCCCCTGCGGGTCCTTCAGCTCGAAGGTGTCCCGCAGCCGCATGGCCTTGCCGTCGACGAGGAAGACCTTGGTGCCGCGGTCGTCCTCGATCCAGTAGTCGTCACCGATGCCGAAGATCCGGTCCCGTACGAGAAGCTTCATGCGGCACGGGTACCCCCGAAGGGGGCGGTTGGCTCCTCGGGTCGCCGGGACGGGGGACGGAACGGACGGGCGGCCGGATCACCCCCGGCTCGGGCCGGGCCCGGCCCGGCACCCGGCCCCCGGTCAGCCTTCGAGGAACGCCCGCAGCGCGTCGGCCAGCATGGGCGGGTCGTCGGACCCGCACAGCTCGCGGACGCTGTGCATGGACAGGATCGCGACGCCGATGTCGACGGTCTTGATGCCGTGCCGCGCCGCCGTGATCGGGCCGATCGTCGTGCCGCAGGGCATCGCGTTGTTGGACACGAAGGACTGGAACGGTACGCCCGCCTTCTCGCACGCGGCGGCGAACACCGCGCGGCCCGCGCCGTCGGTGGCGTAGCGGTTGTTGACGTTGACCTTCAGGATCGGGCCCCGGTTGGCGCGCGGGTGGTGCGTCGGGTCGTGCCGCTCGGCGTAGTTGGGGTGCACCGCGTGGCCGGTGTCGGAGGACAGGCACACCGTGCCCGCGAAGGCGCGCGCCTTGTCCTCGTACCCGCCGCCGCGCGCGAACACCGAGCGCTCCAGGACGCCGCCGAGCAGCGGGCCGTCGGCGCCGGTGTCGGACTGCGAACCGTTCTCCTCGTGGTCGAAGGCCGCGAGCACCGGGACGTACGGCAGCGCGTCGGCGCCGGGCCCGGTGGCGACGGCGGCGAGCGCGGCCGTGCCGGCGTGCACGGACAGGAGGTTGTCCATGCGCGGACCCGCGAGCAGCTCTCGGTCGCGGCCCAGGTACGCGGGCGGCTCCACGGAGTGGGTCATCAGGTCCCAGCCGGTCACCTCGCCGGGGGCCAGGCGGCACTCCTCCTCGACGAAGCGGATCAGATCGCCCTCGCGGACGTCGTCGCCGAGGCCCCAGATGGGCTGCATGTGCTTCTGCTTGTCGAGCTTGAGGCCCTCGGTGTGCACCGACCGGTCCATGTGGATGGCCAGTTGCGGTACGCGCAGCAGCGGCCGGTCGATGTTGACCAGGCGGGTGGTGCCGTCCCGCAGGGTGAGGCGGCCCGCGAGGCCGAGGTCGCGGTCCAGCCAGGAGTTCAGCAGCGGCCCGCCGTAGATCTCGACGGCCACCTGGCGCCAGCCGTGCGCGCCGGTGTCCGGCAGCGGCTTCACCCGAAGGTTGGGGGAGTCGGTGTGCGCGCCGACGATACGGAACGGGGTGTGGGCGGCGGCGGACTCCGGCACGTACCAGGCGATGATCGCGCCGCCGCGCAGTACGTACTTGCCGCCCGTCCCGGCGTCCCAGGCGTCGGTCTCCTCGACCTGCCTGAATCCGGCCTTCTCTAGGCGCTCCGCGGCGCTCGCCACGGCGTGGTACGGCGACGGGCTCGCCGCCAGGAAGGACATCAGGTCGTCGGTGTGACCGCGGTCGAAGGGTGTGCGCATGGCGCTCAGCCTAACCAGGCCCCTGGGCCTTGAGCGGGCCTGCGGCCGCGGCTGTTCTTGTGGGTTCTGCCCCTGCCCGGGTGGGTGGGGTGGCCTGCGGCCGGGGCTCTGGGTGGGGTGCGGGTGGGGGTTCTCGCCGCGCTGCGCGCGGCATCGCCTCCCGCCCGCCCGCCCGTGCAGCCTCTGCGGGGCGGGCCGGCCCGCCCGGGGGGGTTGGCCGCCGTCGGCGGGTGCGGGTGCGTGGGGGTTCTCGCCGCGCTGCGCGCGGCGTGGCCACCCACCCGCCCGCCCGTGCGGGCCCGGCGGGAGGGTCCGGCCCTCCCGTGGGGGTTGGCCGCCCTCGGCGGGTGCGGGTGCGCGCGGTCCCTGCCCGTGCGGGCAGGCCGTGTTACAGCGGTGGCCCGCCCCTGGAGGGCGGGCCACCGGTGTGCGGGGCGGGCTAGAACGCCGCCTCGTCCAGCTCCATCAGGTCCAGGTCCACGGCCTCGGAGAGGGCGCGCTGGGTGGCGACGCCCGGGAGGACGTTCGCGGCGAAGAACTTGGCCGCGGCGATCTTGCCCTGGTAGAAGGGCACGTCCTTCGCGGAGGCGGAGGGCAGCTTCTCGGCGGCCACCGCGGCGCCGCGCAGGAGCAGGTAGCCGACGACCACGTCGCCGGAGGCGAGCAGCAGGCGGGTGGTGTTGAGGCCGACCTTGTAGATGGACTTGACGTCCTTCTCCGTGGCCGCGAGGTCGGTGAGCATGACACCGACCATGGCCTCCAGCTCGACGGCGGCCTTGGCCAGCTCCTCGCGGGCCCCGGCCAGCTCCTCGCCCCCGGTGCCGACGGCGAGGAACTTCTTGATCTCCTCGGCGAGGCCGTTGAGCGCGGCGCCCTGGTTGCGGACGATCTTCCGGAAGAAGAAGTCCTGGCCCTGGATGGCGGTCGTGCCCTCGTAGAGCGTGTCGATCTTCGCGTCGCGGATGTACTGCTCGATCGGGTACTCCTGGAGGTACCCCGAGCCGCCGAAGGTCTGGAGCGACTGGGCGAGCTGCTCGTAGGCCTTCTCGGAGCCGTAGCCCTTGACGATCGGCAGGAGCAGGTCGTTCAGGGCGTGCAGCGTGCTCGCGTCGTCGCCCGCGGCCTCCTTGAGCGCGATCTCGTCCTGGACGGCCGCGGTGTGCAGCACCAGGGCGCGCATGCCCTCCGCGTACGCCTTCTGCGTCATGAGGGAGCGGCGCACGTCCGGGTGGTGCGTGATCGTCACCTTGGGCGCGGTCTTGTCCATGAACTGGGCCAGGTCGGGGCCCTGGACGCGCTCCTTGGCGTACTCCAGGGCGTTCAGGTAGCCCGTGGAGAGCGTGGAGATCGCCTTCGTGCCGACCATCATGCGGGCGAACTCGATGATGCGGAACATCTGGCGGATGCCGTCGTGCTTGTCACCGATCAGCCAGCCCTTGGCCGGGTGCTTGTCGCCGAAGGTCATCTCGCACGTGTTGGACGCCTTGAGGCCCATCTTGTGCTCGACGTTCGTCGCGTACACGCCGTTGCGCGCGCCCAGCTCGCCGGTCTCGAAGTCGAACTCGTACTTCGGCACGAGGAAGAGGGACAGGCCCTTGGTGCCGGGGCCGGCGCCCTCGGGGCGGGCGAGGACGTAGTGGAGGATGTTCTCCGCCATGTCGTGCTCGCCGGACGTGATGAAGCGCTTCACGCCCTCGATGTGCCAGGAGCCGTCCTCCTGCTGCACGGCCTTGGTGCGGCCCGCGCCCACGTCGGAGCCGGCGTCCGGCTCGGTGAGAACCATCGTCGAGCCCCACTGCTTCTCAACGGCGATCTCGGCGATCTTCTTCTGGACGTCGGTGCCCTCCTCAAAGAGGATCCCGGCGAACGCCGGGCCCGAGGAGTACATCCACACGGCCGGGTTGGAGCCGAGCAGCAGCTCCGCGTACGCCCAGATGAGGGAGCGGGGCGAGGTGGTGCCGCCGATCTCCTCGGGCAGGCCCAGCCGCCAGTACTCGGAGTCCATGAAGGCCTTGAAGCTCTTCTTGAAGGACTCCGGGACGGGCGCCGTGTTGGTCTCCGGGTCGAACACCGGCGGGTTGCGGTCGGCGTCCTCGAAGGAGGCGGCCAGCTCGTTCTCCGCGAGGCGGGCGATCTCGCTGAGGATGCTCTTGGCGGTCTCGACGTCCATCTCCGCGAACGGGCCGGAGCCGTACAGCTTGTCGCGGCCGAGGACCTCGAAGAGGTTGAACTCGATGTCGCGGAGATTCGACTTGTAGTGCCCCATGGCGACGGCTCCGTTTATGGCTTGGGAGGCAGGGACCTCGTAGGCGTACCAGTAAGTAGCTTGTCGTCTCAAATGATGCTACCCGTCGGTAATAAGAGGCAACCCCTGAGCGTCCAAGTGTGAGCTGGGTCTACTTGCCGTGCCGGGGTGGACGGCGGCCCGGCGCAGGTGGTCGGTTATCAGCCGCTGCCACTCCGTGGGGTTCTCGGCGAACGGGAGGTGGCCGGTCGCGAGCTCCGCCGTGCGCGCGCCGGGGATGCCCGCGGCGACCTCGCGCTGCAGCGCCGGCGGGATGAGCTGGTCCTCGGTCGTCGTGATCACCAGCGTCGGGGCCGTGACGGCGGGCAGGTCGGCCCGGGTGTCCGTCCGGATCACCAGGTCCACGTGGTCGGCGGTGCCGTCGGGGGCCGTCTCCGCCGTCTCCCGCAGGGCGGTGGCCAGGGCCTCGGGGGGCAGGGACTCCAGCGCCGCCGGGCCGAGCGCGAGCGGCAGCAGGAAGCGGGCCTGGGTGTCCCGGTCGCGGGACACGGCCAGGCCCCGCCAGGCCTCGGCCGTGAGTCGCGTGCGGGTGTCCAACCGTGCGAACGGTGCCGTCAGGACCAGCGCCGTCACCCGCTCCGGGTGCCGCGCCGCCGCCCGCACCGCCACGGCCGTGCCCAGCGAATAGCCCGCTATCGCGAAGGTCTCCAGGCCCTCGGCGTCGGCCGCCGCGACCAGCTCGTCCGCGAGGGCGTCGAGCATGAGCGGAGCCTGGGCCCGGGGTGTCGCGCCCGTGCCGGGATAGTCCACGCCCACGACGCGGTGGGCCGACGTCAACGCCGCCATCACCGGGCCGAAGTTGGCCGCGACCGAGCCGCCCGCCCCGTGCGCGAGCAGCAGTCCGGGGCCGGACCCCGCGACCGTACGCCCGAATGTCGTGCGGAGGGCGGGGCGCGCAGGCCCCGCGGGCCGCGCCGCGGTGGGCGCGGGCGGCGAATCCGCTGCTGAGGCCACTGAGGCTGCCGGGATCGATGCCGCCGAGGTCGGCGCGTAGGAGCGTGCGGGCATGGCTTGGTCCCCCTTCGGTCCGGCGGCTCCGACTATCTGTAGCCGCCACTACAAAAACCGTAGCCGAGTCGCCGCGCATTTGTCTAGCGGTCGCTAGAGAAAGATTCCGGCGGGACCCGGCGGCGCTCTCGGTAGGCTGTGGGGCATGTACGGCTACGACCAACACACCGGTGTCGGCCAGGGGTACGCCCCGCCGCAGCAGTCGCAGCAGCAGATGCCCGGTGGTTACGGCCAGCAGCCCCCGCTGTACCCCGAGCCGTCGCCGCCGTCCCTCGCCGACGCGGTGCGCGCGTTCACCACGGGCTCGATGTCCGCCGAGGACTTCCAGCAGATCTTCGCGACCTCGAAGGTCTACTGCCCGCGCGGTGACAACCCGGGCTTCCTCGCGCTGCACAACACGCAGCAGCCGGTCATCCCGATGTTCACGTCCCTGAAGGAGCTGCGCCGCTACGCCGGCAAGGACTCCAAGTACTTCGTCATCACCGGCGCCGAGGTGATCGACCTCCTGCCGACCGGCTACGGCTTCGTCCTCGACATGGAGGGCGACCACCGCATGGTGTTCGACGCGAAGGCCGTCGAGCAGATGGTGGACTTCGCCATGCGCCGCATGTACGGCTGACCGCCCCCTGCCCGGGCGGCACGCTCCTTCCTCCTCGCGCGGGCCGCCCTCGTGCGCCTTGCCGGGCGCCACCCCTGTGCCCTTGCCGTGCCGCCTTCGCGCCCCCTCGCCGGCGCGCCCCCTCCCTTCGTTGGTGCGTCCCCTCCCCTCGCTGGCGCGGCCCCCTCCGCCGGTGCGTCCCCCTCCCTCCGCCGGCGCGGCCCCCCTCCGCCCGTGCGTTCCCCTCGCGTTCCGGACCCCCGTACGGCCCGTACTGATCCCGCCGGATCGAGCTGAGGGCTGTCCTGCCGCGTCTCCGCGCTTCCCACCCGTGCTCCTCTGCGGGCGGGCGGCGCTCCTCTGCGGGCGGCGCTCCTCGGTGCCCTCCCGTGCGCTGTTCCTCGTAACCCTTGGTGTCCCTGTTGCCCGTGCGTTTTCGGCCATGGGGTGTTCGTCCCGGGGGAGCGGGGGAATGCCGTCCGGCTGTGCCGTGTTCGGAGTGGCAAGAAGTTCTACGTTCAACTAATCTGAGCGTACGAGGAGGTCCGAACCATGCCTGCAGTGACCGTTGAGAACCCGCTGACCCTGCCCCGCGTGACCGTGCCCGCCGATGCCGTGGCACGTCCCGTGCTCGCCGTGCGAACCGCACCGAGCGGCTACGAGGGCGAAGGGTTCCCGGTTCGCCGGGCCTTCGCCGGCATCAACTACAAGTACCTCGACCCGTTCATCATGATGGACCAGATGGGCGAGGTGGAGTACGCGGCCGGGGAGCCCAAGGGCACGCCCTGGCACCCGCACCGCGGCTTCGAGACCGTGACGTACCTGATCGACGGCACCTTCGTGCACCAGGACTCCAACGGCGGTGGCGGCACCATCCGGAACGGTGACACCCAGTGGATGACGGCCGGGTCGGGCCTGCTCCACATCGAGGCGCCGCCGGAGTCGCTCGTCATGTCCGGCGGGCTCTTCCACGGGCTCCAGCTCTGGGTGAACCTGCCCGCCAAGGACAAGATGATGGACCCCCGCTACCAGGACATCCGCGGTGGCCAGGTGCGGCTGCTGACCTCGCCGGACGGGGGCGCGCTGCTCCGGGTCATCGCCGGTGAGCTCGACGGCCACGAGGGGCCGGGCATCACGCACACCCCGATCACCATGGTCCACGCGACGGTGCGGCCCGGTGCCGAGGTCACGCTCCCCTGGCGGGAGGACTTCAACGGGCTCGCGTACGTGCTGGCCGGGCGCGGAACCGTGGGCGCGGAGCGGCGGCCCGTGGAGCTCGGGCAGACCGCGGTGTTCGGGGCCGGTGGGTCCCTGACCGTGCGGGCGGACGAGAAGCAGGACTCGCACACTCCGGACCTGGAGGTCGTGCTGCTGGGCGGGCTGCCCATCCGGGAGCCGATGGCGCACTACGGGCCGTTCGTGATGAACACCCGGGCGGAGTTGCAGCAGGCCTTCGAGGACTTCCAGAAGGGCCTGCTGGGCTCGGTCCCCGCGGTGCACGGCATGTGACGCCTCCCTTGGGCCCCTGCCCCTGCCCCTGCCCGGGGCGGGGGCCCTGCGGGGGGTTGCCCGCGAGGGCGGGCGACACGTGTGCCCTGGACACGGCACCACCCGCCCGCCTCACCCCGCGTGCGGGGCTGCGGAGGGCGTGGTCGGGTGGGGCGGTGTCCTTTCTTTTGCCTGAGGCGGTGCGGCGGCTTGCCGCTTGGTGTGTGGTGGCGCTGCTCGTCACCGGTGTCGCCGCCGTCGGAATCTGGCTGTGCGTCGTCTTCAAGACGGCCGTCACCCCGGTGCTGCTCGCGCTGCTCGGGACCGCGCTCCTCGGGCCCCTGTACCGGCGCCTGCTGCGGATGCGGGTGCAGCGGTCGCTCGCGGCGGGGCTGACGTGCGCCGCGGTGCTCGCGGTCGTCGGCGGGGCGACGTACATCGTCGTGAAGGCCCTGTTCGACACCGGGGGCCAGATCGTGTCCTCGCTCCGGGCCGCCGCGCACGACCTGTCGAAGCACTTCGGGGCGGCCGGTACGTCCCTGGACGACCTGGCGGCCAACTCCAAGGAGCTGCTCGGGAAGTTCGGCGGGACGGCCGCCTCCGGAGTGGTCAGCGGGCTGAGCGTGGCGGGCGAGATGATCGCGACGGCCGTGCTCGCGCTGCTGCTGGTCTTCTTCTTCCTGCGGGACTCCCACAAGGCCGCCCACACACTGCGGTCGCTGGTACCCGAGCACTCCGGGGACACCGTGGAGGCCATGGCGCGGCGGGCGTTCACGGCCGTCGAGGGGTTCATGCGCGGGACCACGTTCATCGCGCTCATCGACGCCGTGTGCATCACCGCGGGGCTGCTGGTCCTGCGCGTGCCGGGGGCCTGGGGGCTCGGCGCGCTCGTCTTCGTGGGGGCGTACATCCCCTACCTGGGGGCGTTCCTGTCCGGGGCGATCGCCGTCCTCGTGGCGCTCGCCGACCGTGGCCTGGCCATCGCCCTGTGGACGCTCGGCGTGGTGCTCGCCGTGCAGGTCCTGGAGGGGCACGTGCTCCAGCCGGTGATCCAGAGCCGTACCGTGCAGATGCACCCGGCGGTCGTGATGCTCGCGATCACCGCGGGCGCGTCCGTGGCCGGGATCATCGGGATGCTGCTCGCGGTGCCGCTGACCGCCGCGGCCTTCGGGGTGATCAGCGAGATGCGCGCCCGGTACGCCGACAGCGCCTCCGGGGACCGCGTCTACGCCGGCAAGGACTCCCCGGGGCCTCCGCCGACGCCTCCTGCGGCGGCCGGCCCCTCGTAGAGCTCGAACCAGATGCTCTTGCCCTCCCCGCGCGGGGCGACGCCCCAGCGGTCCGCGAGCAGGTCCATGAGGACCAGGCCGCGTCCGGAGGAGGCGAGTTCCCCGGGGTGGCGCTTGTGCGGCAGGTCGTCGCTGCCGTCGCTGACCTCCGCGCGCAGCCGGCGGGTGCCGTTCTCGCCGGTGACCTCGGCGACCAGCAGGGCGTCGCCGTCGGTGTGCACCAGGACGTTGGTGATCATCTCGGAGATGAGCAGCACGGCGGAGTCGACCTGGTCGGCGTCCGCCCAGTCGTGCAGGAGGTCCCGCAGGTGGCCCCGGGCGCCCGCGACGCGCTCCGGTTCGGCCTGCGCCACGGTCAGCATCGTGCGGCGCAGCCGGGCGTGCTCCTCCGGCCGGCCGGTGCGGCGCAGCAGCAGGACGGCGATGTCGTCCTCGCGGCGGTCGGCGAGCGGGCCCGTGGTGTGGTGCGAGGACGGGCCGTGCACGCCCTGGACGAGGGTGTCGGCAAGGGCCTCCAGGTCGTCGTCCGCTCCGGAGAGGTCGCCGGGCAGGTCCCCGGAGAGGTCGCCGGAGAGGTCACCGGGCAGGTCCCCGGAGAGGTCGCCGGACAGGTCGCCGGAGAGGTCCGCGGGCAGGTCCCCCGCCGGGCCCCCGGCCTGCGCCCCGGCGGCCGACTCGCGGCCGCGCCCCGCGGCCACCGCGTCCCCCGCGGCCCCGGAGAACCCCTCGTAGTTCTCCAGGATGTGCCGGATCCGGGCCCAGCCGGTCTCCAGGTCGTGGCCGCCGGTCTCGATGAGGCCGTCCGTGCAGGTCAGCATCGTCTCGCCGGTGTCGAGGACGAGGTGGGTGGTGGGGTAGTCGGCGTCCGGGTCGACGCCGAGCGGCAGGCCGCCCGCGATGGGGCGCTGCAGAACCGTTCCGTCAGCCATCCGTATGACGGGCTCCGGGTGTCCCGCACGGGCTATCTCCAGCAGCCCGGTGGCCGGATCGGCCTCTACGTAGAGGCACGTCGCGAACCGCGGGTCCGTGGCCGTGTGGTCCGGGTCGTCGCGATTGTCGGTGGACCCGTAGGTGATGCCGTCCGTGATGCCGGACAGGAACCGGGTGGCGCGGGACAGGACGGCGTCCGGGCGGTGCCCCTCGGAGGCGTACGCGCGCAGGGCGATGCGCAACTGCCCCATCAGGCCCGCCGCCCGTACGTCGTGACCCTGTACGTCGCCGATGACGAACGCGATCCGGCCGCTGGGCAGCGGGATCATGTCGTACCAGTCGCCGCCGACCTGGAGGCCGCCGCCGGTCGGCACGTAGCGCGCGGCGACGCTCATGCCGGGGATCTCCGGGCCGAGCGTCGGCATCATGGAGCGCTGGAGGCCCTCGGTCAGCTCCCGCTCGGACTCGGCGACCCCGGCGCGCGACAGGGCCTGCGCGAGCATCCGCGCGACGGTCGTCAGGACGGAGCGCTCGTCGGGCGTGAACGACACGGGGTACGTGAAGGCCGCCATCCAGGCGCCCATGGTGCGGCCCGCCACGATCAGCGGCAGGAACGCCCAGGACTCCCGCTTGAACCGGGACGCCAGGGGCCACGTCGCCGGATAGCGGCGCCGGTACTCGTCCGGGGACGACAGGTAGACCGCGCGGCCGGTGCGCAGCACCTCGGCGGCCGGGTAGTCGGTGTCCAGGGGCATGGCGGCGAGCGGGTCGTCGTCCCCGTAGCCGTGGTGCCCGTGGTGGCCGACGACGGTGAGCCGGTCGCCCGTGACGCCGAAGACGGCGAGGCCGTCGGGCGAGAACCCGGGCATCGACAGACCGGCCGCGACCCGGAGCACCTCCTCGGTGGACCGCGCCTCCGCGAGCGCGCGCCCCGCGTCCAGCAGGAACGCCTCGCGGGAGCGGCGCCAGTCACCGGTGACGGGGGTGCGGGCGGCGGCGCCCGGCGAGGGCTCGTTGACCTCCTGGAGGGTGCCGATCAGTTCGTAGGCGTTCGCGGAGGCGTCGTGGACGATCGGCTTGGTGCGGCTGCGGACCGTACGCAGGACCCGGCGGCCCTGCTCGTCCATGATGCGAAGGCGGGCCTCGGCGAGGGTGCCCTCGGCGACGGCGAGCTGCACGATGCCGTGGATCTCGTTCCAGTCGACCGGGTGGAAGCGGGAGCGCACACCGGCCTCGGTGGTCGTCTGGGCGTGCGGCGCGAGGCCCAGGAGCCGGGCCGCCTCCGCGTCCAGGGTGACCGTGCCGGAGACGTTGTCCCAGCGCCACAGGCCGGTGGCGATCGCGGCCAGGACCTCCTCCACCGGGGGCAGGGGGTCCCGTCCGGGAGGTGGGGAGTCCGGTCCGGGTAGCGGGGAGTCCGGTCCGGAAGGTGCGGAGTCCGGTCCGGAAGGTGCGGAGTCCCGTCCGGGAGGCAGGGAGCCGTCCCCCACCTGCTCGCGGGGCTCATCGGTGCGCATTGCTTCACTGTAGGAACAGGTACGGACCACTCGCCACCCTGCGCGGGCCGGGGCCGGTCCGCCGTGGGCCCGTCGCCGCGGGCCCGGGGCCGTCGCCGCCGCCGGAGTACGAGCGGGGGTACGGGCCGGGGTAGGAGCCGGAATACGAGGGGGAGCGATCTTCCGCCGGACGGTAGCCTTGACAGTCAGCAAGCACCCTGGGCGCGTCCGTGACGGGCGCCCCCGGGACGGCCAGCCCCCCGATCTCGAAAGACTGGATGAACGACGATGCATCGGTACAGGTCCCACACGTGCGGCGAGCTCCGCGCCTCTGACGTCGGCACGGACGTCCGGCTGAGCGGCTGGCTGCACAATCGGCGCGACCTGGGCGGCATCCTCTTCATCGATCTGCGCGACCACTACGGCATCACGCAGTTGGTCGCCCGCCCCGGCACGGCCGCCGCCGAGACCCTGGACAAGCTCTCCAAGGAGACGGTCGTCCGCGTCGACGGCAAGGTCGTCTCGCGCGGCGCGGAGAACGTGAACCCGGAGCTGCCCACCGGCGAGATCGAGATCGAGGCCGCCGAGGTCGAGGTGCTCGGCGCCGCGGGCCCGCTGCCGTTCACGGTGAACGCGGACGACGGGGTGAACGAGGAGCGGCGCCTGGAGTACCGCTTCCTGGACCTGCGCCGTGAGCGCATGCACCGCAACATCATGCTGCGCACCGCTGTGATCTCCGCGATCCGGCACAAGATGACCGCCCTCGGCTTCAACGAGATGGCGACGCCGATCCTGACCGCGACCTCCCCCGAGGGCGCCCGCGACTTCGTCGTCCCCTCCCGCCTGAACCCGGGCAAGTTCTACGCGCTGCCGCAGGCCCCGCAGCAGTTCAAGCAGCTCCTGATGATCTCCGGCTTCGACCGGTACTTCCAGATCGCGCCGTGCTTCCGCGACGAGGACGCGCGCGCGGACCGCTCGCCGGGCGAGTTCTACCAGCTCGACGTCGAGATGTCCTTCGTCGAGCAGGAGGACGTCTTCCGCCCGATCGAGCAGCTCATGACCGAGCTGTTCACGGAGTTCGGCGGCGGCCGCGAGGTCACCTCGCCGTTCCCGCGCATCCCGTTCCGCGAGGCGATGCTGAAGTACGGCTCGGACAAGCCGGACCTGCGCGCCAAGCTCGAACTGGTCGACATCACGGACGTGTTCGCGGACTCGGGGTTCAAGGCCTTCGCGGGCAAGCACGTGCGGGCCCTGCCCGTGCCGGACACCGCGTCGCAGTCCCGGAAGTTCTTCGACGGCCTCGGCGAGTACGCGGTCGAGCAGGGAGCGAAGGGCCTGGCGTGGGTCCGCGTCGCCGAGGACGGCACGTTCTCCGGCCCGATCGCGAAGTTCCTCACCGAGGCGGACGTGCAGGAGCTCACCAAGCGCCTGTCCCTCGCCCCCGGCCACGCGGTGTTCTTCGGCGCGGGCGAGTTCGACGAGGTCTCCAAGATCATGGGCGCCGTGCGCGTCGAGGCCGCCAAGCGCGCCGGCCACTTCGAGGAGAACGTCTTCCGGTTCTGCTGGATCGTCGACTTCCCGATGTACGAGAAGGACGAGGAGACGGGGAAGGTCGACTTCTCCCACAACCCCTTCTCGATGCCCCAGGGCGGCATGAAGGACCTGGAGGAGAAGGACCCGCTGGACATCCTCGCCTGGCAGTACGACATCGTCTGCAACGGCATCGAGCTGTCCTCCGGCGCGATCCGGAACCACGAGCCCGAGGTCATGCTCAAGGCCTTCGAGATCGCGGGTTACGAGCGCGAGACGGTCGAGCGGGAGTTCGCGGGCATGCTGCGCGCGTTCCGGCTCGGCGCGCCGCCGCACGGAGGCATCGCGCCCGGCGTCGACCGCATCGTGATGCTCCTCGCGGACGAGCCGAACATCCGCGAGACCATCGCCTTCCCGCTCAACGGCAACGCCCAGGACCTGATGATGGGTGCGCCGACGGTGCTGGAGGAGGCGCGGCTGCGGGAGCTGAACATCGCGCTCCGTAAGCCTGTTGCCTCCGGCAAGGGGGAGCAGGGGGCTTCGGGGCAGTAGGCCCGGCCATGGGGGGGGGGGGGGGGGGGGGGGGGGGGGGGGGGGGGGGGGGGGGGGGGGGGGGGGGGGGGGGGGGGGCGGGGCGGG
>NZ_JASCXL010000118.1:0-29438 GCF_030010595.1 Streptomyces sp. CC224B
CCCCGCACCACCCGCACCACCCGCGCGCCCCGGGCCGCCGGCTCCGGCCACCGGCCCGGGCGCCCGGCGCCCGCCGCTCAGCACCACCCGGGGAGGACACGATCATGGGCGTCACACTCGCCAAGGGAGGCAACGTCTCCCTGTCCAAAGCCGCACCCGACCTCACCCAGGTGATGGTCGGCCTCGGCTGGGACGCGCGCTCCACCACCGGAGCCCCCTTCGACCTCGACGCCAGCGCCCTGATGTGCCAGTCGGGCCGCGTCCTCGGCGACGAGTGGTTCGTCTTCTACAACAACCTGAAGAGCCCGGACGGCTCCGTCGAGCACACCGGTGACAACCTCACGGGTGAGGGTGACGGCGACGACGAGTCGCTGCTCGTGGACCTGTCCAAGGTCCCGGCCCACTGTGACAAGATCGTCTTCCCCGTCTCCATCCACGAGGCGGACAACCGCGGGCAGACCTTCGGCCAGGTGAGCAACGCGTTCATCCGCGTGGTCAACCAGGCCGACGGCCAGGAGCTCGCCCGCTACGACCTCAGCGAGGACGCCTCCACGGAGACCGCGATGATCTTCGGCGAGGTGTACCGCTACGGCGGCGAATGGAAGTTCCGCGCCGTCGGCCAGGGGTACGCGTCCGGACTGCGGGGCATCGCTCTAGACTTCGGAGTCAATGTTTCCTAAAGGACTCTCCCCGGGTTCCCCAAGCGGCTGACGTCGTCGGCCGCCGGGGTTCCCGGGTGGCCCCCGGGGAAGACGGCACACAGCAGCCGGGGCCGGCACGGGGGAGACCCGTACACACACGATTGGGTAGCCAGTGGTACTGAAAACCTTCGGCTGGTCGTTCGCAGTCACTGCGCTCGGCCTGGTCGCAGCGGTGCTCTTCGGGGGGTGGGCGGCGCTCGGGCTCGTGGCGATCCTGTCCATCATGGAGATCTCGCTGTCCTTCGACAACGCGGTGGTCAACGCCGGGATCCTGAAGAAGATGAATGCCTTCTGGCAGAAGATCTTCCTCACCATCGGCATCCTCATCGCCGTCTTCGGCATGCGTCTCGTCTTCCCGGTCGTGATCGTCGCCGTCAGCGCCAAGATGGGCCCGATCGAGGCGGTCAGGCTCGCGCTCAACGACAAGGACAAGTACCAGCAGCTCGTGACGGACGCGCATCCGTCCATCGCCGCCTTCGGCGGCATGTTCCTGCTGATGATCTTCCTCGACTTCATCTTCGAGGACCGGGACATCAAGTGGCTCGGCTGGCTGGAGCGCCCGCTGGCCAAGCTCGGCAAGGTCGACATGCTCTCGGTGTGCATCGCGCTCATCGTGCTGCTCTTCTCGGCGATGACCTTCGCCAAGCACGCGCACCAGCACGGCGGCACCCATGCCGACAAGGCGGAGACCGTTCTGATCTCCGGGGTCGCGGGTCTCATCACGTATCTCGTGGTCGGCGGACTCTCCAGTTACTTCGAGAACAAGCTCGAGGAAGAGGAGGAGCGCGAGCACGAGGAGGAGGAGAAGGCCAAGAAGACCGGCAAGCCCGTCTCGGCCGTCGCGCTCTCGGGCAAGGCCGCGTTCTTCATGTTCCTCTACCTGGAGGTCCTGGACGCGTCCTTCTCCTTCGACGGTGTCATCGGCGCCTTCGCCATCACCAACGACATCGTCCTGATGGCGCTCGGCCTCGGCATCGGCGCGATGTACGTCCGGTCCCTCACGGTCTACCTGGTCCGCGAGGGCACCCTCGACGACTACGTCTACCTGGAGCACGGCGCGCACTACGCCATCGGCGCCCTCGCCGCGATCCTGCTCGTCACCATCCAGTACGAGATCAACGAGTTCATCACCGGCTCGATCGGCGTCGTCCTCATCGCCGCCTCGTTCTGGTCGTCCGTGCGCCGCAACAAGGCGCTGGCGGCCGCCGAGGGCGGAGGCTCGGGCTCGGACGAGAAGTCCGAGGTGCCCTCCGGCGTCTGACCGGCCCCGGGCCGCGGCCCGGATCCCAGGCACCGCACTGGCGGCGTCCCCGGCTCGGGGGCGCCGCCAGTGGCGTTCCCGCGGTGCCCTACGGTGAGATCCGGATCACTCGACGGCACGTGTGGCACCGGCCCCGGTGAGGAAGTCTCTTGGGCGGGACGGCTGTTGGGCGGTGCCGCGCGGCCGTCCCGGGACGGGGGCAGGTGGCGACCGGGGCGATGTGGGGGTTGTGGCATGGGCTTCTTCGACGGACTGCGGCCCGGGAAGGCGATGGACTTCGCGTCGGGCTCGACGGCTTCGAACGCCATCGAGCTGACCAAGCGCCATCCCGCGGTGTCGCTCACCAAGCAGGGCGCGGCGACGGGCAACCTCCGCGTCAACCTCTCCTGGCAGATGCGGACCTCGGACCTCATCGGCAGGAAGCGCGGCGGCGGCGGCCTGCTGCGCCACCCCTTCAAGCTGTTCCAGCCCGAGGAGGTGCAGGCGCACACCCAGAGCATGGTGAACGTCGACCTCGACCTCGGCTGTCTGTACGAGCTGAAGGACGGCACCAAGGGCGTGGTGCAGCCGCTCGGCAACTTCTTCGGCGACCTCAACGGACCGCCGTACGTGAAGGGCAGCGGCGACGACCGGTTCGGCTCGGGGACGGGCGAGACGCTGTACGTCAACCTCGACCACCGGGAGTCCATCAAGCGGCTGCTGGTGTTCGTCTACATCTACGACCAGACGCCGGCGTTCGACCGCACCTCCGCCAAGGTCACGCTCTACCCCAGCAACGGCCCGCGGATCGAGATCGACCTCGACGAGCGGCAGCCGCAGGCGCGCTCGTGCGCGGTGGTCCTGCTCGAGAACATCAAGGACGAGCTGATCGTGCGCCGCGAGGTGAAGTTCGTCTACGGCTTCCAGGCCGAGCTCGACCGGCTCTACGGCTGGGGCCTGCAGTGGGGCCGCGGCTACAAGTCGAAGGTGAGCTAGCGGGCCGCCGGGGCGGGCGGGCTCACCGCGGCAGGAACTGCGGCCCCTGCGGCGGCATCCGGAAGTCCGGGTCGGGCACGGGCGCCACCGGCTGCGGATAGCCGTACGCGGGCGCGGGCGGCCGGACGGCGGGCGCGGGCCCGGCCTGCGGGTAGCCGTAGGCGGGCCCGGGCGCGGGGTGGCGCGGCGGCTCGGGCGGGTAGCCGTACGCGGGCTGGGGAGCCATGGCGGGCGCGGGCGGCGCGGCCGGGTACGCGACCGGCTGCGGCTGCGGCTGCGCGTGCGGCTGGGGCTGGGCGTGGGTCACGGGCTGCGGGGGCGCGGGCTGCGGGGTCACGGGCTGCGCGGGCGCGGACTGCGCGGGCCACGGGGGCGCCGGCTGCTGGGGGCCGCGCGGCAGCGAGGCGTCCGGCGTCGGCTCCGGCACGGCCTCCGACTCGTCCACGACGATGCCGAAGTCGGTGGCGAGGCCCACCAGGCCGTTGGAGTAGCCCTCGCCCAGGGCGCGGAACTTCCAGCCCTCGCCGCGGCGGTAGAGCTCGCCGCAGATCAGCGCGGTCTCGGCACCGGTCTGCGGGGTGATGTCGAAGTACGCGAGCGGCTCGGCGGCGGCGGTGGCCGCGGCGTCGTACAGCGAGATCCTCAGGCCGCGGACGCGTTCGAAGGGCACGTCGTCGGCGGACGCGAGGAGCAGGACGCGGTCGACGGCCGGGTCCAGGCCCGCGAGGTCCGTCTGGACGGTGTCGGTCAGGCCCTCGGCCACACGCTTCTTGCCCAGGCGCCAGACCTTGCCGGAGGGGTGGCGCGGCTGGTTGTAGAAGACGAAGTCCTCGTCGGAGCGCACACGGCCGTCGGCGCCGAGGAGCAGCGCCGAGGCGTCGACGTCGGGGGAGCCCTGGCCCGGCGTCCAGCGCAGCACCGCGCGGACCGCGGCTGCCTCCAGCGGGACGTTCGATCCCTTCAACATCGCGTGCGTCATGCCGTCATCCTGCCTTCCTCGTCCCGGGCGGGACAACGTGGGGGCCGGAGGCCGTTCCGGACTCCGGTCTTCCCCGATCCACCCGGCCCCAGACGCGTTCAGGCGACCGATGCCTTTCGGACACCTGCCCGACTTGATGTGGCTTGATCAGCATTGTCCTATGACATGCGACTGTGCCGGTGTGATGCGGAGGTGTGTGACATGGCCGGGTTACCTGAATGTCATGCTCAGGGGGAACCCGGGGCACCCGGTCTTACGTACTATTACCGGCCAGTCCTCGGATCGCATCGTCGATACGGGCGACCACAGGAGAATCCCAGGGGAACCCCATGCGTCACTTCGGGCACATAGCCCCGCAGGTGCGAGAGCGCCTCTTCCACCGGGAGCCGTGTGCCTTCACCGCGGACTCCCCGCCGCAGCTCCTCGCGGCGGCGCTCGGCGCCACGCTCTACAGTCCCGCCACCCGGCCGCACCTGGCCGACGACATCCTCAAGCAGGCCGGCCGTGGCGTGATCTCGATGGTCGTGTGCCTGGAGGACTCCATCGACGACGCCGAGGTCGTGGGCGCCGAGGAGAACCTGGTCCGGCAGTTCAGGGACCTCGCGCACCGGCCGGACGCCCGGCCGCCGCTGCTCTTCGTCCGGGTCCGCAGGCCCGAGCAGATCTCCGACCTGGTCCGCAGGCTCGGCCCCGCGGTCCGGCTGCTCTCCGGTTTCGTGCTGCCGAAGTTCACCGAGGAGCGGGGCATCCCGTTCCTGGAGTCGCTCGCCGCCGCCGAGACGGCCACCGGGCGGCGCCTGTTCGCGATGCCGGTCCTGGAGTCGCCGCAGCTCCTGTACCTCGAGAGCCGCGCCGAGACGCTCGCCGGGATCGCCCGCACCGTCGACAAGTACCGCGAGCGGGTGCTCGCGCTGCGCCTCGGCGTCACCGACTTCTGCTCCGCGTACGGCCTGCGCAGGCCGCCGCACATGACCGCGTACGACGTGCAGATCGTGGCCTCCGTCATCGCCGACGTCGTCAACCACCTCGGCCGCGCCGACGGCACCGGCTTCATCGTGACCGGGCCCGTGTGGGAGTACTTCCGCGTCCAGGAGCGGATGTTCAAACCGCAGCTCCGGCAGAGCCCCTTCCTCCAGGTCCGCGCCGAGGAGCTGCGCCGGGCCCTCATCGAGCACGACATCGACGGCCTGCTGCGCGAGATCGAGCTGGACCGGGCCAACGGCCTGCTCGGCAAGACCTGCATCCATCCGTCGCACGTGCTGCCCGTGCACGCCCTCTCCGTGGTCAGCCACGAGGAGTACAGCGACGCGCAGGACATCCTCCGCCCCGAGCGGGACGGCGGCGGCGTCCTGCGGTCCGCGTACACGAACAAGATGAACGAGGTGAAGCCGCACCGCGCCTGGGCCGAGCGGACCCTGCGCCGGGCGGAGGTCTTCGGCGTCGCCCGCGAGGACGTCGGCTTCGTGGAACTGCTCTCGGCGGGGCTGCGCGTCTGATGGGCCATCGGGAGACGGACGGCGGGGAGACGGGCGGCGGGGACACGAACGGCGGGGACACGAACGGCGACGAAGCGGACGGCCGGGAACCGGTTCACCGGGAAACGGGCTGCCGGGAGACGGACTCCCGAGATACGGGCCGCCGGGCAACGGGCCGCCGGGAGACGGACTCCCGGGAGACGAAGCGTCGGGTGGCGGGCTGCCGGGTGGCGGCCGTGAGGAACGACGTGAACGACGTGAACGACGTGAGGGTGACGAAGAACGTGGTGTGGTCGGGTACGTGGGTCGCCGAGCGGCTCGGTGTGGAGCTCGCCGGGGACGACGGGCTGCGCGAGCTGCTCGGGCTGGCGCTGCGGCGCAACCCCAGGCGCGCGCACCTGCTGGTGTCGAACGTGCTCGGCAAGCACGTGCCGCAGCGGCCGTCCGTGGTGCGGCGGTCCGGGTACGAGCTGGGCCTGCGGGTCCGGGAGCTGCTCGGCCCCGAGGAGGCCGCGCGGGCCGTCGTGCTCGGCTACGCGGAGACGGCCACCGCCCTCGGCCACTGCGTCGCCGACGGCCTCGGTGACGCCCCCTACCTGCACTCCACCCGCCGCCCGGTCGCCGGCACGGCGCCCGCGGGCGGCTTCGAGGAGTCCCACTCGCACGCCACCTCCCACCTGCTGCTCCCCGAGGACCCGGCGCTGCTGGCCGGGGCGGGCGCGCTGGTCCTCGTCGACGACGAGTTCTCCACCGGCAACACCGTCCTGAACACCGTCCGCGCCCTGCACGCCCGCTACCCGCGCGAGCGGTACGTCGTCGTCGCCCTGGTCGACCTGCGCGCCCCCGCCGACCGGCACCGCCTCGACGCCTTCGCCCGGGAGATCGGCGCCCGCGTCGACCTGGTCACGGCGGCCTCGGGCACGGTACGGCTGCCCGACGACGTCCTGGAGCGGGGCCGGGCGCTGGTCGCCGAGCAGGAGGCGGCCGCGGCGCGCGCGGGGCGGGACGCACAGGGGGCGCCGGTGCCCGCGCCCCGCCGCGAGCGGGCCCCCGCCACCTCCGCCACCCCCGTCGCCTCCGTCACCCGCGTCGACCTCGGCTGGCCCGAGGGCCTGCCCGACGGCGGCCGGCACGGCTTCACACCCGCGCACCGCGCCCGCCTGGAAGCCGCCCTGCCCGGCCTGGCCGAACGCCTCGCGCGGGCGCTGCCCGCCGGGGCCCGGCGGGTGCTCGTCCTCGGCTTCGAGGAGCTGATGTACGCGCCGCTCGCGCTCGGCGTCGCCCTGGAGGGCCGCCTCGGCACCGGCACGGAGGTCCGCTACTCCACCACCACCCGCTCACCCGTCCTCGCCGTCGACGACCCCGGCTACGCCATCCGCACCCGGCTCGTCTTCCCCGCCCACGACGACCCGGCCGACGGCCCCGGCGACCGCTACGCCTACAACGTCGCGGGCGGCGGCTTCGACGCCGTCGTCGCGGTCGTCGACTCGGCCGCCGACACGCCCGCCCTGCACGCCCCCGGCGGTCTGCTGGCCGAGCTGGCCGCCCACACCGGGCACGTGCTGCTCGCCGTCGTCCCGTCCTACACGCCCGCCCCCACCCCCGTCCCCCCGCCCGTACCGGCCCACCAGGAACCGCCCGTGCTGCCCGAACCGCTCCGCGGACCCGCCTTCTCCTCCTACGCGCCCGACGACGTCGGCTGGCTGCTGCAAGACCTCTCCGACGTGACGCTGGAGGCGCCCACCGAGGAGCGCGAGGAGGCCATCCAGAGCGGCGGCGCGCACTACGCGGAGTCGCTGCCGGTCGAGTACCAGCCGAGCGAGCGGTACCAGGAGCTGTTCCGGGCCGCGCTCGACGCGTCCGCCGCGCGCGTCGCGCTCGCCGTCGGCACCGTCACCGAGACGGTCCTCGCCGAGCGGGGCCACGCCCCCGGGCGGGACGGGGGCCGCCCGGGCCGCCCGGTCCTGGTGTCGCTCGCCCGCGCGGGCACCCCCGTCGGCGTCCTGATGCGCCGCTGGGCCCGGCAGCGGCACGGCCTGGACCTGCCGCACTACGCCGTGTCGATCGTGCGCGGCCGCGGCATCGACGCCAACGCGCTGCGCTGGCTGGCCGCCCACCACGACCCGGCCGACGTCGTGTTCGTCGACGGCTGGACCGGCAAGGGCGCCATCACCCGCGAACTGGCCGAGGCGGTACGGAAGTTCGAGCAGGCCGAGGGCGTCTCCGGGTTCAGCCCGGAGCTCGCCGTCCTCGCCGACCCGGGCTCGTGCGTCCGTACCTACGGCACCCGCGAGGACTACCTCATCCCCTCGGCCTGCCTCAACTCCACCGTGTCCGGGCTCATCTCGCGCACCGTGCTGCGCGCCGACCTCGTCGGGCCGGACGACTACCACGGCGCGAAGTTCTACCGCGAGCTCGCGGACGCCGACGTGTCCCGGGACTTCGTGGCGGCGGTCGCCGCGCGCTTCGACGAGGTGCGCGAGGCCGTGGACGTCCAGGTCAAGGAGATCCTGTCCGCCGACCGCACCCCCACCTGGGAGGGCTGGGCCGCCGTGGAGCGCATCAGCGAGGAGTACGGCATCCACGACGTGAACCTCGTCAAGCCCGGCGTCGGCGAGACCACGCGCGTGCTGCTGCGCCGCGTGCCGTGGAAGGTCCTCGCCCGGGCCGGGGCGGGCGCCGACCTCGACCACGTACGGCTGCTCGCCGCGCAGCGCGGCGTACCCGTCGAGGAGGTGGACGGCCTGCCGTACACCTGCGTGGGGCTGATCCACCCCCGCTACACGCGCGGGGCGACCGGCGCCGACGGCAAGGCGGTGACCGACGCGTGACCACCCTCCCGCCGCCCGCCCCCACCACGCCTCCGCCCGCCCCCGCCCCGCCTCTGCCATCCACCGGCCTGCCGCCGTCCACCGGGGCCGCTGCGCCGTCGCCGTCCGGGGCTGTCGTGCCTCCGTCTGGGGCCGCCGAGCCCTCGTCGTCCGGGGCCGCCGTGCCGCTGCCGCCCGCGGGCGCCTCGCTGTCCACCCGGGCCGCCATGCCGCCGCCGTCAGGCCCTGCCGTGCCACCGCCGTCCGAGGCCGTCCCGCAGTCGGCCGCCGCCGGCCCGTCGTCGTGCGGCGCCGTGCCGCCCGTCGCGCTCGTCGCCAGTGACCTCGACCGCACCCTCATCTACTCCGCCGCCGCGCTCGGCCTGCGCATGCCCGACGCGGAGGCGCCCCGGCTGCTGTGCGTCGAGGTGTACCAGGGCAAGCCGCTGTCGTACGTCACCGAGGCCGCGGCCGGGCTCCTCGCGGAGCTGGCGCGGGCCGCGGTCTTCGTCCCCACCACCACCCGCACCCGGGAGCAGTACGGGCGCATCCACCTGCCCGGCCCCGCGCCGCGGTACGCGATCTGCGCGAACGGCGGGCACCTGCTCGTCGACGGCGTCTCCGACCCCGCCTGGCGGGCCGCCGTCGACCGGCGCCTCGCCGCGGACTGCGCGCCCCTCGACGAGGTGCGCGCCCACCTGTTGCGCACCGCCGACCCGGCCTGGCTGCTCAAGGAGCGCGTGGCCGAGGACCTGTTCGCGTACCTGGTCGTCGAGCGGGCGCTGCTGCCGGAGGGCTGGGTCAAGGAACTCGGCGCGTGGGCCGACGACCGGGGCTGGACCGTCTCCCTGCAGGGGCGCAAGGTGTACGCCGTGCCGCGGCCGCTCACCAAGAGCGCGGCGATGCGCGAGGTCGCGCGGCGGGCGGGGGCCGAGGTGACGCTGGCCGCGGGGGACTCCCTGCTCGACGCCGACCTGCTGGCGGCGGCGGACCTGGCCTGGCGGCCGTCGCACGGGGAACTGGCCGACTCGGGGTGGGCTGCGCCCGGGCTCGTGGTGGTCCCCGAGGCCGGGGTGGCGGCGGGGGAGGAGCTGCTGCGCCGCTTCCTGGCCGCGACGCGCAGGCCCTAGCCCTCGCGGGGGGCGCCCCAGACCCGCCCCTTTCCCGTAACCAGGGGCTGCCGCCCCTGGACCCCGCTTTTCGGCGCTCCGCGCCTCGTCCTCAAACGCCGGACGGGCTGGAACTTTCCGCCGAGCGCGGCTGAGATCTTCAGCTGTGTCCGCGCTGAACGTCTCCGCCGTGGCCGCGCCGGAGGTCTTTCAGCCCGTCCGGTTTCCCGTAACCAGGGGCTGCCGCCCCTGGGCCCCGCTTGATCGGCCTTTGGCCTCGTCCTTAAACGCCGGACGGGCTGGACATGTCCGCCGAGCGCGGCTGAGATCTCCAGCTGTGTCCGCGTTGAACGTCTCCGCCGTGGCCGCGCCGGAGGTTTTTCAGCCCGTCCGGCGTTTGAGGACGAGCGCGCAGCGCGATGTCGGGGGTCCAGGGGGCGGAGCCCCCTGGTTACGGGAAGGGGCGGGATCGGGGCGTGCCACGCGGCGTAACCTGTGCGCATGCCTCGCTACGAATACCGCTGCCGCTCCTGCGGCGACACCTTCGAACTGAGCCGCCCCATGGCGGAGTCCTCCGCCCCGGCCTCCTGCCCCGCCGGGCACGAGGACACCGTCAAGCTCCTGTCGACCGTGGCGGTCGGCGGCACCTCCGCCGCCCCCGCGCCCCGCGGCGGAGGCGGAGGTGGCGGCTGCTGCGGCGGGGGCTGCTGCGGCTGACGGCGACAGGGAGCGTAGGGCAGTAGAGGAGTAGGCGAACAGGGGAGTAGAGGGGAAGCGAAGGGGACCGGCCTCGCCCGCTGTCCTACGAGGGAGGCGGGAAGCGGGCGCTCAGCGGAGCACGTCGTTCCCGCCCCCGAGCAGCCCCAGCTCCGCCCGCGTGGGCGCGCCCTCCCAGTCGCCGCGCGAGGCGACGGCGAACGCCCCGGTGGTCACCGCCCGTTCGAGCCGCGCCGCGACACCGGCCCCGTCGAGCAGCGCGGACAGGTACCCGGCCACGAACGCGTCCCCGGCCCCCACGGTGTCGACGGCCCGCACGGGCACCGCGGGACGGTGTACCGGGGCGCCCCCGTCCCCGTACGCGGTGGCGCCGCCCGCGCCCAGCTTCACGACGACCTCGGGGACGCCCAGACCGAGCAGCCGCCGGGCCTGCTCGCCGGGGTCCGCCGCGGCGGGCCCGTCCGGCGGCAGACACAGCGGCAGCTCGTCGGCCGAGGCGACGAGCACGTCGACGTACGGCAGCCAGGGGCGCAGGAAGGCGCCCGCCTCCCGCCGACTCCACAACCGGCCGCGGAAGTTGACGTCCAGGCAGACCGGCACCGCGTGGTCGCGGGCGAGGCGCAGGGCGCGCTCCCAGGCGGCGCGGGCGGCCTCGCCGAGCGCCGGGGTGACGCCGGTGAGATGCAGCAGGCGCGGCGGCGCGGCCGTGAAGGCCCGCTCCACGGCGTCCGCGTCGAGGCGTGAACCGGCCGACCCGGAGCGGTAGTGGTGGACCCGCGTCACCTCCGGCAGGCGCGCCTCGAAGAGGATGAGGCCGGTGGGCGCGTGCGGGTCGCGGTGGGCGCCGCCGACGTCCACGCCCTCGGCGCGCAGCGTCCGCAGCACCAGTTCGCCGGCCTCGTCGTCGCCGACGGCACCGGCCCAGCGGACGCCGTGCCCGAGCCGGGCGAGCCCGACGGCCACGTTCGACTCGGCGCCCGCGACGGACACCGTCATGGCCCCGCCCAGTCTCAGCGGCCCGTCACCGCGCAGGGCGACCATGGTCTCGCCGAAGGTGAGCAGGTCCGGGGCGCCCGCCCCGGAGGCCTCGGACGCCGCCCGGTTCATCCGCACACCTCCACGAACCGCTCCGCGCGCCGCCGCAGCGCGTCCAGGTCGCCGCCGTCCGCCGCGTCGCCGACGAGCGGGGAGCCGACGCCCACCGCGACCGCGCCCAGGTCCAGGTACGCCCGGGCCGCGTCCGCGTCCACGCCGCCGACCGGTACGAACGGCAGGTCGGGGAAGGGGCCCCGGAGGGCCTTGACATGGTCCGGGCCGCCCGCCGCCGACGCGGGGAAGAGCTTCAGGGCGGTCGCCCCGGCCCCGGCCGCGGCGATGACCTCGGTGGGCGTGAGCACTCCGGCGAGCACCGGCAGCCCCAGGCCGAGGGCGGTCGCGACGCCCGGGCCGAGGCCGGGCGTGACCACCAGGTTCGCGCCCGCGTCGGCCGCCCGCCGGGCGTCCGCCCCGGTCACGACCGTGCCCGCGCCGAGCCACGCGTCCGGGCCCAGCTCGCCGCGCGCCCGGCGCAGCACGCCCAGCGCGTCGGCGCCGCTCAGCGAGACCTCGACCAGGGGGACACCGGACTCGACGAGCGCCACGACGGTACGGAACGACGCCTCCGGGTCGCGCCCGCGCACGATGGCGACCAGCCGCCGGGCCCGCAGAGCGGCAAGGAACCCGGCTGGGCCCCCGAAGCGCCTGCTGTCTCCGTTTCCCCCGTCGTCCCTGTTGTCCCCGTTATCCCCGTTGTCCTCAGTGTCGTCGTCGATCATGCGCCCAGGCTCGCACAGGTGTCCGGCCCGCCGGTGAGGGGCCCGGGCCGGGCCCCTCGGCCGCCGACGGATCACACCGCGCCCTGGCCCCGCTCCTCGCGGATCTGCGCGACCACGCGCGCGGCGGCCGAGCGCACCGCTTCCATCTCGGTCAGGAAGTGCCAGTAGTCGGGGTGACGGCCCTCCAGGGCGTCCACGGCGCGGTCCAGGCGGGCCACCGCGTCGTCCAGCGGACGGGCGTGGCGCGGGTCGGGCCGCTGGCGGCCCGCCATCGCCAGGCGCTGGGCGTCGCGGACGGCGAACCGGGTGCGCTCGATCTCCGCCCGCGGATCCTTGGCGACCTCGTTCAGGCGCCGCAGCCGGTCCCCGGCGGCGGACACCGCCTCGTCGGTGGAGTCGAGCAGCGCCCGCACCGTCGACAGGAGCGCCGTCGCGTCCGGCCACCGCTGCTCCTCGCGGGCCCGCTGCGCCTCCGCCAGCCTGTTCTCCGCCTGCCGTACGCTCTCCGCGGCCTGGTCCGGCACGCGCTGGAGGTCCTGCCAGCAGGCGGCGGTGAAGCGCCGCCGCAGCTCGCTGAGGACCGGCTCGACCTGCTCGCTGCGGGTGGTCAGGGCCTGGGCGCGGGTCCGCAGCGACACCAGGCGCCGGTCGATCTCGCGGGCCCGCTCGGGCAGCCGCTCGGCCTCGGCGCGGACGGCCTCGGCGTCGCGGGCGACCCGGTCGGCGCGGTGCAGCGTCTCGGCGACGCCGTGCTGCCCCGCGCCCTGGTTGAGCTTGGTCAGCTCGGGCCCGAGCGCGGCGAGCCGGCCCGCGAGGTCGTCGGCCTTCAGGCCCGCGGCACGTACCGCGTCGAGCGCGCCGGTGGCCGCCAGGAGCGTCTGCCGGGCCCGCTCCACGGCCGGGGCGAGCCGGGCGAGCTGCGTCTCGGCCTTGTCGACCAGCGGCCCGAGCCCCTGCGCGAACCGGTCCAGGTCCTGCTTGGCGCGGCCGAGCGCGTCCCTGGCCGCCGTCAGCTCGGTCCGCGCCCGGGCGGCGGCGGACGCCTCCAGGTCGTCGCGGTCCAGGTCGTAGGCGTCGACGGCGGTGATGTACTGGTGGCTGACCTCGTCGATGCGCCGCCCGAACGCCTCGAAGTCCGCCGCGGCCTTCCGCGCCGCGGGCGAGGAGTCCACCGCCACGATCGTCTCGATGGAGATCCGCAGATCGCGCTGGGCGGTGTCCAGCTCGTAGAACGCGGCGGCCGCCGCGTCCTTCGCGGCCTGCGCCCCGGCCCGCGGACTCTCCCCACGCCCCCCGAACCACCGCCGCGTACCGCCTCCGGCGAAGGCGGCGGGCACCACGGCGACCAGCAGAGGCAGAGGCAACAACACCAGAGCCAGCACATCACGCCCACCCACGAGAGCGCCCCGAAGGCGCACGGCCCCCGGACGGGATTCACCAGCGGCCGGCACGGCAGTGCCCCGAAGGGGCGCGGGGAACGGCGCGAGCAACCCCGGACGGCGTGCGGTGACGCACGACTCATCAGTGGGCGCTACGGCGCCGTCATCGGCGGCACCGGCCGGCACGGCAGTGCCCCGAAGGGGCGCGGGGAACGGCGCGAGCAACCCCCGACGGCCCGCGGCGACGGACGAGTCACCAGCGGGCGGCGGCACGGCAGCGGGCGAGACGCCAGGGAATGCAGAGGGCGAGACGCCAGGGAACGCGCCGGGCCCCGGCGGCGGTGGGGCAGCCGGTGTGGCCTGCGTGCCGCACATACGTGGCTGCGCTGGTGTCGCCGTCACTGTCCCTCTCCCGTGCTGTCGTCCGCCCTGCCCGGCCGGTCTCACATTCTCCCACCGGTGAGGACGAACACACAGGGCGGTCAGTTCGCGGGCCGCACCGTGACGTTGCCGTCGACACTGCGCACGGACACCTGGTGCGGGCTGCGCCCGGCGCGCGGCACGGACACGTCGACGCCGCCGTCGACGCTGCGGGCGTCCACGCGGTACGAGGCCTCGGGCAGGCCGACGGTCACGGACCCGTCCCGGCTGTGCGCGCGCACCCGGTCCGGTACGGCGTCGAGTTCGAGGCGTACGGAACCGTCCTGCGAGCGCGCGCTGACCCGCTTCGACGTGACGCGCTCGGTGCGCACGGACCCGTCGACGCTGCGCAGGTCCAGCGGCCCGCTGGAGTCCTCGACGGTGACGCTGCCGTCGGCCGAACGCACCGTGAGCGGGTCCCGGAACCCGCCGGCGGTCACCTTGCCGTCCCGGTTCAGCAGGGTCACGGCGACGCCGCGCGGTACGACGACGCGGTGCTTGGCGGAGCAGTTGGCGATCAGCCCGCCGCACTTGGTGCGGAACGTGAGCCGGTCGCCCGCGGCGTTCTGCTCCCAGGTGACCTTCGGGCTCTCGCCGAACACCGTCCGCCCGTCGAACCACCGCGTCACCCGTACGTCCTTCACGTCGTCCGACACCACGACCTCCAGGGCGGAGTCGTCGCTGTCGACGGTCAGGCTGTGCCCCGGCAGGCTGAACGACCGCCGCTCCGGCGTCTTGTCGTCGGAGGCGCTGGCCCCGCAGGCGGCGACGAGCCCGCACACGGCCGCCGTCGTGCCGACGCCGACGAGAAGCCGTACCCCTCGCGTACGACGCGGACCCGGACGACGGCTGTGGACGGTGCTCATGACGCTCTCCCCTTCGGACCCCGCGCGGCCCTCGCCGCGCGCACTCCGACGGTAGGAAGAAGCCGGTGTCCAGGGCATCCGGGCCGCTCCCGGATCCGAGGTGGGGGTAGCCCCCGTACCGGGCGGGGGCCCGCACGGGTTTGCGGCGCACCGCCACCGGCAAGGTAGGCTGTCGACTCGTCCCGGGCGCGTAGCTCAGGGGTAGAGCGTCGCCCTTACAAGGCGAATGTCGGCGGTTCGAAACCGTCCGCGCCCACCCGGTGAAGCAAGCGGTTCAGCGGCCCCTCGGAAGTTCTCCCGAGGGGCCGCTGCCGCGTCCGGAGCCCACAGGCACCTTGAGAACCGGCCCACCGCTACGAGGCTGCGACCCGGGAGCCCGCGCTCGCCGACCCCCTGCTCACCCCCGACGCCTACGACGTCCCGCTCGCCGCGCACCTCGCCCACCGACCGGCTCCTCGCGCGGACACGGCCACGCGTGCCACACCACGTGGGCCCCGGCGCCGGACGGCGAGGCCGTCGCTCTGCGCGAGGAGGATGCGCCGCACGACGGGCCGGTCGGCAGCTCGCGCTCCTGGATGAGCAGGGCCACCGCGCCCCGGTCGGCCCCCTCGGTGGCCCAGGCCCGTAGGCGTTCCTCGACGGGCGCGGGCCTGGCGGCGGGCGGGGTGTGGTCGTGGGGCACGGTCATCGTTGGCATACCGTCCTGAGCGGCTCGGCCGTCCCCGGGAGCGGGTGCAGGTACCGGGTGTCACACAGTCCGGCCGGGCGCCTGCGGCTCGACGATCCAGCAGACAAGCATGTCGGATTGGCCAGGGCGCGGGACGCCAAGGTGGACGCCCATGGAGAGGCGCTCGTCCGGCCCCGTCTTCACGCGGCCAACACTCCGATTCTGGCTGCCAGTTCTGATGCGCGGCGACGGCGGGCAGGAGCCTTGGATTCCGCTTCTTCCAGCACGATGCGCTTGGCGAACCCGTTGTACTTGATCGTCTCGGGCGCGGCCTCGTGTGCCTGCGCCAGCGTGGCCAACGCGACGTCCGGCTGCCCATCGAGCTGATAGGCCCTGGCTTCCTCGATACGGTGCCGAGCCCGGCGCGGGCGGGACGGGATCGTGACCGCGTCGGCGGCAGCCGCCTGTCGCACCGACTCGCCGCCCTGGTGCAGCTCGACGGCGATCGTGACCGCGTGGGCGCCCATGATGGCGTGGCTGAAGCTGGTGACCGGGTGGTAGTAGTCCGCGGGCAGTCGCGCGGCCATGGCACGCGCTTGGTCCCAGTACCGCCACGCTGTCCCGGTTTCTCCGCGGCGCGCGGCGGTGTATCCCGCCTCGAACGTGAGGGCGCCCGTGATGGCGAGGATCTCGTCCGAGGCGTCCGGCAGGAGCGGTTCCAGAAACGCTAGCGTCCGCAGGTTCACGGCGTCCGCCGCGTCGAAGTGGCTGTGCCCCGCGTCGCGATGCGCTTGTGCGGCGAGCCACGCGGCGACGCCGAGGGCGTGCGGGTCCTCGGACTCCTGTGCTGCGACAAGACCCCGCTCCGCCACGCGCCACAGGAGTGCGGCATCGGGCTGATAGGCGACGAAGAACTGGGTCAGCGAGTAGACCTCGGCGAGCACGGCGTGGGCAGCGCGTCGCTCGGCACCGGAGTTGGCCTGTCGCACGGTCGCCTGTGCGTCACGGATCAAGTCGGGCAACAGGGCGCCGATGACGTCGCGGTGGTTCGGTGCCGAGTGCCGGGCCTGCCACGCCCCGCGCAAGCGGGCGTTGAGGTGGGCGGTGGGTGGAGCCTCACGGGTCCTCGTGAGTGGAAAGGCGTCGACGGCGGCCTTGACCGAAGGGAGGCGCGGGTGCCCGGGGCCGGTGAACAGGTCGACGCGCATGGACTGATCCCCTGTGAGGTCGGAGAGGTCCCGGAGTCTGAGTACTTCAGCGATGCGGAGGATCACTTCGAGCTTCGGGGTTCCCAGTCGTCCCGTCTCGACGCTCTTGACCCAGGAGCCGGAGCGGCCGACGAGGCCGCCGAGTTGGTCGCGGGTCAGGCCGCGACGGGTGCGGAGAATCTGTAGCCTTTGCCCGAAGGCGAGCGGGTCGGTGTAGGGGTCCGGGGTAGCACCTGAAGACATCACGCGGCCTCGCCCTTCTCTGGACTGCTCCCACTTTTCAGAGTAGGAGCAAGGCCGACCTTGTGTAGGGCTTCCGATGAGGCTGTACGCCGGTGAGCACCACGAAGCAGCGCCTTACACTCCTGACTTGGCATCCGGAACGGTACTCGCGTCCGGCTTCGTATCACCCGGTTCGGGGGCGGCTGCGCTTGGTCGGATGGGCGGCATGACCACGCTGTACTTCCTCGCCGGCGCCGCCTCGCCAGTCTTCGCCGTGGCTTGTGCCATTCAAGACGCCCGGGAGCGAGGCTTCGACATGCGCCTCGGACTGACGCCGAGCGCGGCCGAGCGGCTCGCCGACGACCTCGATGAGCCGGCCACTCTGACGACGACGCCCAACGCGCCGCGTAGAAGTGGCTCCTGGCCGAGTGGGCCGCCGTCGCGCGCGCGGGAGGTCGAGGGCAGGCCCGACGCGGTGAACCTGGTCAAGGACCTGGTGGGCAGGATGCCGAATCCCGGAGGGCAGTTGCGTGCGCTGGCGCAGCGGTGTGGACTCCGGGCATGACGAAGCCGGTTCTCTACTTGCTCGCCTGTGCCGCAGGTCCGACCCAGTACCTCGATCGCGGCGTCCGCTGTGCCCAGGCCGCGGGGTGGGACACGTGTGTGATCCTCACGCCCTCCGCAGCCCGGTGGTGGGAGGACCGCCCCGACGAGTTGGAGGAGCTCACCGGGCACCGGGTGCGTTCGCAGTACAAGCTCCCCGGCGAAGGCGATGCGCTGCCGAAGGCGGACGCCATGCTCGTGGCACCGCTGTCCTGCACCAGCCTGAACAAGTGGGGCGCGGGGATCGCGGACACGCTGGCCCTCGGCCTCGTCTCGGAAGGCGTGCACATGGGGGTGCCCGTCGCGGCCATGCCGTACTTCAACCAGGCACAGGGCGCGCAGCCAGCCGTGGCGCACAGCATCGCGGCACTGCGGAAGCAGGGCGTGCAGTACCTCGACGGGCCCGGCGGATACGAGCCGCACCCGCCGAAGCAGGGAAACCCGGAAGGCTTCCCCTGGGACGCGGCCGTCGCCGCGCTGCCCCTGCGTACGGAGGGCTGAGGCCGCCTTCCATCGCAATGAGCCGTTCGAGTCCTTCGCCCATGCCCTCGGAGCCGTGCACGTCCGACGGGCCGCCGAGCTGCGCGGGCGCGGGCACGCGCTGCCCGGAGCCGCCGCCATCGTGTCGTGACGGCGAGGTGGCCGGACACCGCTTGTGCGGCTGCGTGGAGTTGTCCTCAAGGTTCCCGGGAGGGCGTCGGCCTGTCCGCGTTCAGGATTGTTTCCGCGTTGCGCAGGGCGCGGGCGCGGAGTTGGTGCCACGTGGTGAGGTCCGCGCGGTGTGTGGCGCGGACTTCCGACAGGGGGCGGTGGGCGTGTGCCGCCTCCGGCTTGAGGTTGTTCACCACCGTCGACACCCGGAACCAGCGCTTCTGGTCGCCGTACAGCGCGCGTTGAGCGGTGGCCAGGCAGCCGTCGGTGTGGGCGCGTACGACGTGGCCCGTGGACAGCGTCAAGGACAGTTCCGTGCGGCCGGTGCCGAAGAGGGCCCTGGTCACGCGGTCGCGCTCGGCCGTGGACGGCGGGCGGTCGCCCGGGCGGGGCGGCGTGAGGCCCTGCCGGGCCAGGCAGCGGTCGGTGAGCCGCTGCTGGGCGGCCCTGACCACGTCGTCCGGGGCGGGTGCGGGCGGTCGGTGAGCGGGGGAGGCGCAGCCGGCCGCCGCGAGCAGGAGGAACGGTACGCAGACCAGGGCGTGCGGGCGCATGGGGCGGCTCCCCGGGGGTGGGCGGTGCAGGGTGCCTGCCCAGGCTCCCCGGCAGCCGGTGCGCCAAGCGTTACGTCACCCGGATCGGTGATTAGTCGTACCGGTGGCCGCCCTACGGCGCTGGTGAGTAGGCGTACCGGTCGCCGCCCTACGTCATCGGCTCGGGTGCGTGCGCCGGTACCTGCGGTCCCAGCGCTCCTGGCGGGCCCGGCGGATGCGGTAGTCCCGGTAGCTGTGGGGCGTACTCGTGCTGCCGGAACCGCCCGGGGCGCCGCCCTGGACGGCGGCGCGGTCGTGGCGGCGTACCAGGAAGTAGGCGATGGCCGCGGCGACCAGCCACAGCAGGGGAGCGTTGAAACCGAGGACGATCAGGACGAGGAGCAGGGCGATCGTCAGGATGTACATGGGTGTACCTCCGCACGCTGCGCGCGGGGGCCGGGCGCGATGTCATGGACGGTGGCGGATCCGCGCGGAACGGAGCGGGGCGGCGGACCCGGAAGCGCGAGCCGTGACGTCGTCGCAGGGGCGTACGAGGGCGCGTCCGGCTCTCGTACGGCGGAGTCAACGCCCGCCGCGAGCGCGTGTCAATGCTTGTGGGGGCTCGGCGGGCCATGTCCGCCCCGCCGTTCCGCCGGAGGCCCGGAGGGCTGGTCGGCGGTCGTCACGCCCCCTCGGGTGGTGGGGTCTCGTGGGCGTGCTTGAGCCTCATCCGGGTGTCCACCGCCTGCGGTCCCGAAACCTGTTCCCAGAAGCGGTGACACGTTACGAAGACCGCCAGTTCGCGCTCCCGGGCGCGCAACTTCTCCACCTCGGCCTGCTCGTCCGGCGTCCAGCCCGGCGAGGCCGGCCGCTCCAGCTTGCGCCAGCCGTGGTCGTCGCTGAAGCCGTCGTGCGGCTCGACGGACCACGGGAGGCGGCGCAGCAGGGCGTGCAGCTCGGACCTGACCTGGTGCAGCTCTTCCTGGGCGGCCAGGAGGTCATCGGGGAACTCATGCGGGGGCGACTCGGGCACACCGTAATGCTACTCCTGTTCGAATTTGGTGTGCGAGCGACGCGCGGGCCGAACGGGGGGTTCTCGCCAGGGCGGCGACGCGCGAAGCTGGAGGCATGTGCCGCAGTATCAAGACGCTCCGCCCGCCCGTCCTGCCGCAGGAGGCCACCGAGGACGAGATCCGGGCGGCCGCGCTCCAGTACGTCCGCAAGGTGTCCGGGTTCCGGGAGCCCGCCGCGCACAACCGGGAGGTGTTCGAGCGGGCGGTCGACGCCGTGGCCGAGGCCACGGCCGCGCTGCTCGCGGGCATCGAGGTGCGGGGGGCCGGTCGCCGGGGCTAGGCCTCGAAGGGGCGCCCCAGGCGTCCTTGAGCGCCGGACGGGCTGAGCAGCGTCAGGCCGGGCGGCGGACCAGGTACGCCGCGCCCGCGCCCGCGGCGAAGAGGGCCAGGACCGAGACGCCCGTCGCGAGCCACGTCGCGCCCAGCCACTGGCCGCCGAAGTAGCCGAGCCCCACGCTGTAGCCGGCCCAGGCGACGCCCGCCAGGGCCGACCACGGCAGGAAGTCGCGCTTGCGGCGGTGGGCCGCGCCCGCGCCGAGGGAGACGATCGACCGCCCGGCCGGGGCGAAGCGCGCGATGACGACGAGCACGCCGCCCCCGCGCGAGAGAGCCGTGCCGAGCCGCTCCTGGGCGCTGGTCAGACGGCGGGAGCGGGCGATGGCCCGGTCGAGGCGTTCGCCGCCGCGCCAGGCGAGGCGGTAGGCGACGAGGTCGCCGAGGACCGACGCGGTGGCCGCGCACAGCAGGAGCAGCAGGAGGTCCGGCACGTCCTGCGGGACCCGCCCGGTGCCGGAGCCCGCCGCGGCGGCGGCCGTGGCGGCCGTGATGACGAGCACGCCGCTCGGCAGCAGCGGCAGGAACACGTCGAACAGGACCGAGAGCGCCACGACCGCGTAAATCCATGGGCTCGCGGTCAGCGCCCCCACACTCTCCAACACCCGAACTCCCCGTAATCCCCGGTCGGCAACTCATCGCCGCGTTTTCACGGGGAGCGGCGGGTGGCGGCCTGACGACAGCTGTACAGCGTACGCCGGGCTGTCGCCCGTAGATCCACGGGGGGCTCAGATGTTCGCAACGTCACGTTCATGAACCGGTCCCTCCGTTTCCCCGGCGGACCCACGCGTAGCGGCGTACGGTGGTGGGCGCTCCAAGTGCACGGAAACGAACAGTGACAGAGCGCCCCAAAAGGGCCTGACCTGGGAGACACAAAGGAGCTTGGCCATGGTGGCAGGAGTGCTGACCTCGGCCGTGGCGGCGGCTGTGCTCGCCGCGAGCGGTACCACCGGCGGGACGGACAGCGTGGAGGTCCGCGCGCAGGGACGGTTCGCGCCGCCCGCGGCCTTCGTGTCGCCGTCCGCGATCACGTACGACCAGAAGCTCGTACCGGCGGGCTCGTGGATCGAGGTGACCCAGCGCAGCGACCACAAGGGCACGAAGGTCCAGTTGCGGGTCAAGGGCATGAAGCCGGGCTACGCCTACGGCGTGCACGTGCACCAGAAGCCGTGCGGCGCGGACCCGATGGCGGCCGGCGGGCACTACCAGAACAAGCCGTCGCAGGACCCCGGTGACGTCAATCCGGACAACGAAGTGTGGCTGGACTTCACCGCACAGCCGAACGGCTCCGGCAGGTCGTCGGCGTACCACGACTGGGGATTCCGGCGCGGTGAGGCGGCGTCCGTCGTGCTCCACCGCGAGCAGGGCGGCGCCGGGGCGCGCCTCGCGTGCTTCAGCGTGCCGTTCGCGCCGCCGCCGGGGGCGTGACGGCGTAACCGCGAAGCCGCGTCACCCGTGTCGTGGTGACGCGGCCGCACCGCACGACAGTGCCCCCTGGCCGTACCGGAGGACCGGTGCGGCCAGGGGGCACGCGTGTCACGGGCGGCGCGGTCAGGCCGCGACGGTGGCGCGCTCGGAGTCCGCGGGCTTCTGCTCGCCGCGCGCGGAGGCGATGACGCGGTCCAGGCCGAACGCCCCCGAGCCGGTGAAGACCAGGAGCAGCAGCGCCCAGCAGAACATGGCCGAGGCCTCGCCGCCGTTCTCCATCGGCCACAGCGCCTCGGGCTGGTGGACCTTGAAGTAGGCGTACGCCATCGAGCCCGACGAGACGAACGCCGCGGCCCGGGTGCCGAGGCCGAGCATGACCAGGGCCCCGCCGACGAGCTGGATGACGGCCGCGTACCAGCCCGGCCAGGTGCCCGCGTCGACGGTGGCGCCGTTGCCGTCCATGCCGCCGAACGCCCCGAAGAGGGAGGACGCGCCGTGGCAGAAGAAGAGCAGGCCGATGACGATGCGGAAGAGGCCGAGGGCGTAGGGCTGGGCGCTGTTCAGCCGCTCAGTCATGGTGGGGGACTCCTTCGGTCGGGTTCGGTTGGGGACGGGAACCGATCGAGGCCCAAGATTAGGTTTGCCTCAGCAGTACTTGCAACTTCAACATCTGAGTGTTTGATGAGAATCCCCTGTATTCGGCCGTCCCGTGCGCCCCTGGCCGCACCGTTTCCGGCCGGAACGCCGTCTCCCGCGCCCCTGGCCGCGCGGGCTCCGCCCGGAACCGCCGTCCGCAGCGCGGCCCGCGCCACCGCGTCGGCGTCCGCCAGCGTCACCGAGTCGACGCCCGGCCGCGCCCCGGCCGCCGTCACCCAGTGCACGCCCTCCGTCGGCACCCCGAACGCGAACCGCCGGGGGTGGACCCGGCCGCGGCGGTCGCGCAGCCGGTAGGGGCGCGGCGTCACGTCGAGCCCGCCCGTCTCGTAGCCGTCGACGCGGTGCGGGCGGCACTGCCCGGTCCGCAGCAGGTCCGCGAGGAGCGGGTCCTCGGTACGCCGTACGTCCGGCTCCGGAAGGCGCGCCTCCACGAGCGTGGTCACCCGCACCCGGGAGCCCGGCACGTCCGGTGACCACGCGTGGAACGCCCCGCCCTCGGCCCGTACGCCGAGGCGCGGTCCGAGCACCTCGACCACGCCCGCCTCGACGAGCGCCGTCAGCTCCTCGACGCGGCGGCGGGGCGGCCCGATGGACAGGTAGGCGTTGAGCGGGGTGTACCAGCCGTCGAGGTGGTCGCGGCGCGAGCGGCCCGCGAGCCCGCCGTGGTCCACGGCGAGCCGCAGCTCGTTGCGCAGGTCCCGCAGCACGTCCAGGGCGGCCTTCAGCGGGCCGGCGACATTGCCGAGCGCGGCCTCGGCCGCGTCCCGGCGCAGATGGTCCAGGAGCCAGGCGCGGAAGTCGCCGGGCGAGCCGAAGACCCGCCCCTCGTACGGGTGCGCGAGGCGGTGCCAGGACCAGCGCTCGGCCTCCGGTATCCCGTACGCGGTCAGGAGCGCGGCCTCCTCGGGGTGCCCGTGGGGGACGTCGAGGAAGCGGGCGCGGAACGTCCGTGCCCGCGCGGGTGTGCCGCGGGCGCCCAGCAGCGCCGTGTAGTGGACCGTCTCCACCTCCTTCGCCACCAGCGGCCAGATCTCGGCCAGGAAGTCCGGCGCGTCCCCGCTGTCCGCGCGCTTGCGGAAGCGGGCGATCACCTCGGGGGTGAGCAGGGCGGGGCGGTGCCGCCCGTAGGGGCCCTTGGCGTTGTCGCCGCGCGCCTGGTACGGCACGCCGCGCCGGGACCCGGCGTACAGGCGCGGCTCGGCGCCCGAGGGGAGGTAGCGCAGGGTGCCGCCCGGCGCCCGGACGAAGCGGCCGCCGCGGCCCTCGGTCAGGAGCGCCAGGTGGTCGAAGAAGTTCAGGCCGAGGCCGCGCAGCAGCACCGGCTCGCCGGGGGCGAGGCCGGTGAGGTCGACGTCGGCCGGGTTGGCGGGCGGCACGTGGCGCAGGCCGTGGCGGGCGGCGTACGCCGACAGGTCCGCGAGGGAGCGGCCGGGCGCGGTGGGCAGATGGCCCTGGGCCAGCACGACGGCCGAAAGCCCGGTCAGGCGGCGGGAGTTGTCGAGGTCGATGCTCTGGAGGCCGCCGTCCGCGTCGGCCAGGCGCACCGCGCGGGCCGCGTGCGTGACGACGCGGACCGTGCCGGGGGCGGCGCGGACGGTCCGGGCGAACACCCACTCCAGATAGCGGCCGTAGTCGGCGCGCGTCGGGTAGTCGTCCGGACCCAGGCCCGGTACGTGTCCCCGCGCCGCCCACGCGTACAGGCTCGGCCCCGGCCGGATCGGGCCCGAGCAGTCGACGCTGTCGTCGGTGAACAGGGTGACCTGCGAGGCCACGGTGTTCATCAGGAGCTCGGGCGGCTGGGTGGTGCGCCAGACCCGGCCGGGGCCCGGGGGCGCGGGGTCGACCACGTGGATCGTCAGAAGCCCGCCCGGCCCGAGGAGTTCGGTGGCGGACGCGCAGAGGCGCTCCAGGACGCTGGTGCCGCGGGGCCCCGCGCCGACGACGGCTATCGCGGGGGTGGGGGGTGCGGCGGGTGCGGCGAGGGACAAGCGGAGGCTCCCTTGGCGGTCGGGGTGCGTGGGGGAAGCGGACGGTCCGCATCATGCCTGGCGGGGCCCCGCCGCCCCGCCGCTTTCCCGAAACTGGGGGCCTGCCCCGGGCCCGGACTGTCGGGCCCCAGGCCCCGGACCGCCGGACCCCGGGCCCCGGACCGCCGGACCCCGGGCCCCACGCCTTGGGCCCCACGCCTTGGGCCCCAGGCCCCGGGCCCGACCTCGGCCCTCGGTGCCCCGGACCCCACGCCCGGGACCTCAGGCCCCAGGCCCCGACCCGCCGGTGCCCCGCGCCGTGCCCTACGGGCCGCTCCCGCCCGAGCCCGAGGAGAGCTCCCGCGACGCGACGGTCTCCAGGCCCCCGCCGCGCCGGGCCTGTTCGAGCACCAGCGCGGCCTCGCGGCCCCGCAGCGTCAGCGTCATCAGCTGGTTGCCGAACCAGGGGCCGCCCGTCTTGCGCCAGGTGATCCCGGCGGGCGCGAGCCTGCCGTGGCGGGTGAAGAGGCGGCTCAGGGCGCGGCCCGCGCGGCTCCAGCCGAAGCGGAAGCCGACCCGGATCGAGGCGGGGATGGAGTTGTGCACCGGCGAGCAGGTGAGCTGGAGCACGCGCGCGTCCGGGCCGCGGCCGTCGGGCCAGGCGGGCTCGGCGACGTAGGCGTGGTGGACGTCCCCGGACAGGACGGAGATCGTGGCCGGGGCTCCGGCGCCCGTGCCCGCCTCTGCGACCAGGGCGGACAGCGCGTCGAACGACGCCGGGAAGGCCGACCAGTGCTCCAGGTCCGCGCGCCGCCGCAGCCTCTCGCCGAACCGGGCCCAGCGGGCGCCGCGCTCGCCCCGGCACAGCGCGGCGTTCCAGCCCTCCGCGGCGTGCACGAGGTGCGGGAGCAGCCACGGCAGGGAGGTGCCGATCAACAGATGGTCGCAGTCGCCGTCCAGGGCCTGGGCGCGCAGCCAGCGCGCGTTCTCGGGGTCGAGCATCGCGCGCCGGTCCTCGGCGAGGACGCGCGCGGCACGGGTGTCGACCATGAGCAGCCGCACCCGGCCGAAGTCGCGCCGGTAGCTCCAGCGGACGGCCGCGGGCTCCGCGTCGGCGCGGGCGGCGAAGGCGCGCAGCGCGTCGGTCCCGTCGGGCGTCGCGCGCACGGCGGCGTACAGCTCGTCGCGCTCGAGCTCGGCGGGCGGGACGTTGCCCAGGTGCTGGTACACCCAGTACGACATCAGGCCGCTGAGGACCCGCTCGCGCCACCAGGGTGTGGCCCGCATCTCCGCCAGCCAGGAGGCGCTGGTGTTCCAGTCGTCGATGACGTCGTGGTCGTCGAAGACCATGCAGCTCGGCACGGTGGAGAGCAGCCAGCGCACCTCGGGGTCGAGCCAGGACTCGTAGTAGAGGTGGGTGTACTCGGCGTAGTCCGCCACCTGGTCGCCGGGGGGCTCGGACAGGTCGCGGCGGGCGGCGAGCCAGCGGCGGGTGGGCTCGGAGACCTCGTCCGCGTACACCTGGTCGCCCAGGAGCAGCAGCACGTCGGGGCGCGGCGCGGCGGGGTCGGCGGCGATGCGGGCGGCGAGGGTGTCGAGCGCGTCCGGACCGATGGGGTCATCCCCGCCCGGGCGGAGCCGGGAACCCGGGGAGGGGTCGTGCTCCTCGGCGGGCGGCGCGGCCCACCGGCAGGAGCCGAAGGTGACCCGGAGGGTGTCCGGTTCCTCCGGCGGCGTGCGGATGGTGCTCGGCGGGTACGGCGACCCGGGCAGCGGCCAGACGCCGCCGCCGTCGAGGGTCACCTCGTACGCCGTCTCCGTGCCCGGGGTCAGGCCGGTGACCGGCACGAGCGCGTAGTGGTGCCCGGCGACCTGGAAGGTGCGGGCCGCGCCCGCGGCGCCGTCCGCGCACCGCACCTCGGCCGTGCAGGGGCGGTCGGCCTCGACCCACACGGTCGCGGTCCGCCCGTCGGCGTATCTCAGCAGTGGGCCCAGGAGCAGCCGTGCCACACGATCACCCTCCTCCGTCGCCCCGTACGGTACGGAACGACGGAGGCGGGCGGGACGGTTCCGCGCAACCGGCGGGGAAGAGACGGTTCCACGCGACCGGCGGGGGAGAGGCGGTCCCACGCGACCGGCGGGGAAGAGGCGTCAGCAGCCGTTCAGGACGGAGGCGAGCTTGCTCTTCTCGGCCGGGTCGACGCCCAGGCCGTAGTGCTGCTTCACGTCCACCCACATGCGCGCGTAGAAGCAGTGGTACGAGGCGACCGGCGGCATCCACTCGGCGGGGTCCTTGTCGCCCTTGGCCTGGTTGACGTTGTCGGTGACCGCGATGAGCTGCGGCTGGCCCAGGTCGTTGGCGAAGCCCTGGCGGCGGGCGGTGGTCCAGGAGCTGGCGCCGGACTTCCAGGCCTCCGAGAGCGGGACGACGTGGTCGATGTCGACGTCGGAGGCGGCGGACCAGGTGGCGTTGTCGTACGGCGACTTCCAGGTCCCGGAGACGGCGGCACAGCTCCCGTCCTGCTGGACGTTGCTGCCGTCGCGCTTGAGGACGGTCTCGCGGGTGTTGCAGGCGCCGGACACCGTCGACCAGTGGGGGAACTTCTCGCGGCTGTAGCCGTCGGAGGAGCCCTCGGCGCGGACGGTGAGCTGGCCCAGGTACGTACGGGCCGTCGCGGCGTCGACGGGGGCGGGCGGGGCGGCGTGGGCGGGGCTGCCGGACAGCAGGGTGGCGGCCGAGGCGAGGGCGGCGACGGCGGCCAGGGCCGCGCCACGGTGACGCGCGTAGCCAGACGACATGCGAACTCCCTTGCAGTGGGGGGACGTTGACCACTCGGGCGTGGCCAGGCTGGCCTCGTGGGGTGGCCGGAAGGTGTGCGCGCGGTGACAGGGTCGCGTCAATCAGGTGCCCGGGACAAGGGGTTCGGCGGTATGTCACGGCTTGTCGTGGAGAGGGGCATGGACCCTCCCGGGGGACGAAAGTCCCTGTTCAGGGGCAAGTCGGGATCACGTACGATGGGGAGTGCAGAAGGGGAGTAGCTCTTCGCCGGACCGTCGACACACTGCTCAGTGCGAACTGAGCCGGCGCCCGGAGGCACCACCGGACGGTGGGTGGCCAGCGAGACCTTCGGCAAGCAGTGCCCGCGTACACACCCGTGTGCGTCGCCGCGCGCTGCCGTGCCGAGGTGTCGTACGCGAAGGCTGCTGCGAAGCTCTCGGTGGGGCGGCCCGACCGATTGAGGAACCTTGATCAGCTTGAGTGTGACGGCGCTCGTCTTCGGCGTCGTCTTCCTTGCCGAACTGCCCGACAAGACGGCCCTCGCCGGGCTCGTGCTCGGCACCCGCTACCGCGCGAGCTACGTCTTCGCGGGCGTGGCCGCGGCCTTCACGGTGCACGTGGTGCTCGCCGTGGCGGCGGGCAGCGTCCTGACCCTCGCGCCGCAGCGGCTCGTGCACGCCCTGACCGGCGTGCTGTTCCTCGGCGGGGCCGCGATGCTGCTGATGAAGAAGGGCGACGACGGGGGCGAGGTCAGGGCGCCCAAGGACCAGAGCTTCTGGCGGGTCTCCGGGGCGGGCTTCATGCTCATCCTGGTCGCGGAGTTCGGTGACCTGACGCAGATCATGACGGCGAACCTGGCAGCCCGCTACGAGGACCCCCTGTCGGTCGGCGTCGGCGCCGTCCTCGCGCTCTGGGCGGTCGCCGGGCTCGGCATCGTGGGCGGCAAGGCCCTGATGAAGCGGGTGCCGCTGTCCCTCATCACGAAGATCGCGTCCCTGCTGATGCTGGGGCTCGGGGTGTGGAGCCTGTACGAGGCGCTGGCGTAGCCGCCGCGGCGCCGCGCCTCCCGGGTGCGGCCCGGACGTGCCCGCCCTGGGCGCGGTCGGCCGTACCCACCCCTCTGACCTGCATTGTTGCTGCATGCAGGCTTGTTTTGTACCGTGAACGAACAAAGTGGCTCCGCCCGTACTCCCTGACCGGCGGGCGGGGCCGCCTTGTCTCTCTCGCTGTGCGGGTCCCTTCGCTTTTGGAGTACGCCGATGACGGCCGTGACCGAACTGACCGCCCGAGCCCTCCTCCTGGACATGGACGGGACCCTCGTCAACTCGGACGCCGTCGTCGAGCGCTGCTGGCGCGACTGGGCGGCCCGCCACGGCCTGGACGGCGACGAGGTGATGAAGGTCGTGCACGGGCGCCAGGGGCACGCCTCCATGGCCCTGCTGCTGCCCGACCGGCCCATGGCGGAGAACCACGCGGAGAACCGCGAGATGCTCGCCCGTGAGACCGCCGACATGGACGGCGTCGTGCCCGTGCCCGGCGCCCCCGCGTTCCTCGCCTCCCTCGCCGGGCTCCCGCACGCCCTGGTGACCTCCGCCGACGTCGCCCTGTCCACCAACCGGATGGCCGCCGCGGGGCTGCCGATGCCCGACGTGCGGATCACCGCCGAGGACGTCGCGGCCAGCAAGCCGGACCCCGAGGGCTTCCTCAAGGGCGCGGCCGAACTCGGCTTCGCCCCCGCGGACTGCGTGGTCTTCGAGGACTCCGGGGCGGGCATCGAGGCGGGGCTGGCCGCGGGGATGCGGGTGGTCGGGGTCGGGAGCCGGGCCGCGGCGTACGGGCCGACCGTGTGCGTGGGCGACCTCACCGGGGTGAGGGTCGCCGCCGGGGCCGACGGAGGGCTGCGGCTCGTCTTCGGCTGACGGCTGTCTGTGGTTCCCGTTCAGCCCCCGCGCTCTCTGCCAGTCCCTCAGTCCCTGCGCTCTCTGTGCTTTTCCGGGGTTCTCCGTGCTGCCCTCCGGAGGCTTTCGGTTGCGCCGTCGGGGGGCGGTTCGTCGCGGTCCGCGGGTTGTGTGGGGCTGGGCGCGCAGTTCCCCGCGCCCCTTCGGCGCGCTGTCGTTCGGGGTGGTTTCCGGGTCAGGGGGTTGTCTCCGCCTCCAGGGTGCGGCGGGTCGTCGGGCCGTAGGTGCCGAGGGGGTCGTCCAGGATGCCGCGGGCCCACTGGTAGCGGGCGACGGCGTCGGCCACGGCCGCGGTGTAGACGCCGTCGGCCGGGCCCGCGTACACGGACAACCGGCGCAGCCGGGACTGGAGTTCGGCGACCTCCTCGCCGCGGTCGCCCAGGCGCAGCGTGCCCGGGGACGGCGTACGGGACGGTGACGGGAGCGCCGGGAGGTCCACCCGGCCGGTGGCGCGGGCCGTGGTCCGGGTCGGCGACGTGGCGGGCGCGTGCCGCGGCCGGGGCGTCGCCCACGCCGATGCCGACGGGGACCGCGACGCCGAGGGGGCCGGGCCCGGGCGGGCCGAGTGCGACGGCCGTACGGCACGCGGCGCGGGCCGCGGCACGCGCTCGGCCGACACCCGGGCGGCGGGTTCCTCCGGCGGCGGGTCGTCCGTGGTGGCCGTCGTGTCCGGCAGGGCCCGCTCGGAGCCGCCGCCGTCGCGCTCCCAGAACATCCCGGTGGCGAACACCGCCGCCGACGCCACGAGCGCCCCCGCCCCCGCGAACAAGCCGGTGCGGCCCCGCCGCGGCGCCCTCCGGGACCGCCTGCCCGGGGGCGCGGCGGGCCGCGGGGCCGCGGGCCGGGGCCCCGC
>NZ_JASCXL010000119.1:0-29354 GCF_030010595.1 Streptomyces sp. CC224B
CGGGGGCGCTTTTCTCCCCCGCCCCATGCGGCCCCGGGCGCGTCGGTGGGGGGCGGGGGGGGCCCCCCCCCCCGGGGGGGGGGGGGGTTTCCTTGGTCCCCCCCCCCCCACCGGCGTACCCGGGACTTTCGTGGGTCCGGGCTCACGGGTAAGGTTAGGTTTGCCTCACCGATCAATCGGTGCGGCCTTTACCTATGGACCCCGCCATGGACCCTGATCGGGAGGTGACCCGCGTGTACGTCTGCAACTGCTTCGGCATTACCGAGGCGCAGGTCAAGCGGCACGCGGAGGACGGCGCCTGCACCCCCCGGCAGATAGCGTCCGCCTGCAAGGCGGGCACCGACTGCGGCTCGTGCGTCCGCCGCATCCAGGCGCTGCTCGGCCGGGGCGCGTGCCCGCGGCGGGAGCTGCTCGACCAGGGCGAGCCCGCGGCGGCCCTGGCCGCCGAGGCGGAGCTGTCGGAAGCGGCCTGACCCGGTGGGGCCGGTCTAGCTGTCCGGCTGCTCGATGACCTGCGCGATGTACAGCGGCTCACCGAGCTTCTCGACCAGTTCGAGCTGGGTGTCGAGATAGTCGATGTGGTGCTCCTCGTCCTTGAGGATCGACTCGAAGATGTTCGCGGACGTGACGTCGCCCTTGGCCCGCATCACCTCGATGCCGCGCCGGAGGCGGTCGATCGCCTCCACCTCGATCTGCCGGTCCGCCTGGAACATCTCGGTGACGGTCTGGCCGATGCGGACGTGGAAGAGCCGCTGGTAGTTGGGCAGCCCGTCGAGGAACAGGATCCGGTCGGTCAGCACCTCCGCGTGCTTCATCTCGTCGAACGACTCGGCCCGGGTGTACTTCGCGAGTTTCGTCCAGCCGTTGTTCTCCTGCATCTTCGCGTGCAGGAAGTACTGGTTGATCGCGGTGAGCTCGGCGGTGAGCTGCTCGTTGAGGAATTCGATGACCTCGGGGTCGCCCTGCATCGCAGAGACTCCTTCCAAGCGGGGGAACTGGCAGGTAGCGGGCATCCTTGCACTGGCGTCCGAGGGGCGTCCAGTAAGTGCAGGCTTAGTAGGAGTTGCCCGAATCCGCGTATACCTGGTCACGTCCACCACTGCCGGTCTGTCAGGATGGAGGGTATGGGTCAGCCGGTGGGTCGCACATCTCGGGACGTCATGGAGCCGGACCTTCCGCCGGGGCAGCGACTGCAGCGCGGCTGGCCGGTCACGCACTACGGCCCGGTGCCCAAGTTCCGTCCGGAGCGCTGGGACTTCAGGGTCTTCGGCGCCACCGCGGACGGCGAGAAGCACTCCTGGACGCACGAGGAGTTCTCGGCGCTGCCGTACACGACGGTGGTGGCCGATCTGCACTGCGTCACGAAGTTCAGCATGCTCGGCGCCGAGTGGGGCGGTGTCCTCGCGCGGGACGTGCTCGCCCTGGCGCCGCCCGCGCCGAACGCCACGCACGTGATGGTCTGGGCCGAGTACGGCTACAGCGCCAACCTGCGGATGGACGACTTCCGCTCCGAGCGCACGATCTTCGCCACGCACAAGGGCGGTGAGCTCCTCACCGCCGAGCACGGCTTCCCGCTGCGGCTCGTGGTGCCCCACCTGTACGCCTGGAAGGGCCCGAAGTGGGTCCGGGGCATCGAGTACATGGCCGCCGACCGCCGCGGCTTCTGGGAGGAGCGCGGCTACCACAACATCGGCGACCCCTGGCGGGAGCAGCGCTACTCGTACCAGGAAGAGCCCGGGGACGGCCCCGAGCTGTGAGTCCTGGCGGATGACGGGAACCGAATACCCCTGACGGGTATTCCTCAAGATCTTGAGTTGGCCGGCGGCCGCCCGGGGAGGCCGCCGGGTAGCGGTGGGTCGGTGTCCGCGCTCCGGGTCAGTCCCGCAGCTCCTTGAGGCGGGCCACGTCGGCCGCGTGGCCCTCCTTGCCGCCGGGCGTCTCGATGACCAGCGGCACGCCCTCCGTGGCGGGGTGGCTCATCAGCTCGCGGAAGGCCTCGGCGCCGATGTGGCCGGTGCCGATGTTCTCGTGCCGGTCCTTGTGGGCGCCGACGACGTCCTTGGAGTCGTTGGCGTGCACCAGCTTCAGCCGGCCCGCGCCCACGGTGTCGACCAGCAGGTCGAGCGTCTGCTTCACGCCGCCGGGGCCGGCCAGGTCGTGCCCGGCGGCGAAGATGTGGCAGGTGTCCAGGCACACCCCGAGCTTCGGGTGGGCGTCCAGGGCCTCGAAGTACGGGCCGAAGTCCCAGGTGCGGGAGCACAGCGAGGCGCCCTGGCCCGCCGTCGACTCAAGGAGCAGGAACGGGTCGTCGTCGTGCGTCAGCTCGTCGAGCAGCGGCAGCAGGCGCTCGCGCACCTGGCGCAGCGCCACCTCGCGGGTGCGCCCGCCCGTCGCCGAACCGGTGTGCACGACGACACCGAGCGCGCCGATCTCGCGGCCCCGGCGCAGCGAGTGCCGCAGCGACTCCACGGACTTCTCGACGGTCGCCTCGGTGTGCGAGCCGAAGTTGATGAGGTACGGCGCGTGCACGTACGCCGGGACGGACTCCTCGGCGCAGGCCGTACGGAAGGCCTCGTCCTGCTTCGGGTTCCCCGGGGGCGTCGCCCAGCCGCGCGGGTTCGCGACGAAGACCTGGACGGTCTCGGCGCCCAGGTCGCGGGCGTACGACAGGCCCACGGTGGCCAGGCCGCCGGCCACGGGGACGTGGCTGCCGACGGGGTTGCGGAGGGCGGTGCGGGGTGCGGGGGTACGGGGAGGCTCGTTGCTGCTCACCTGCTCAAGGGTGACATGCGCGGGCCGGTGGCCCGGAACCGGAGGCCCCGGCTCGACGGCGGGGGCCGGGGCCCGGCCCTCGCGGCACGGGCCGGGGGTCCCGGCCCGGCGGAGGGAACTGGGCCGCCGGGCCTCAGCGGATCGTGATGGAGATGGTGGAGCCCTTGGGTGCCTCGTCGCCCGGGTCCACGGACTGGTCCTTCACCGTGTCGCCGAAGATGCCGAGCAGCCCGCGGTCCTCGTGCACGTCGAACCCGGCGTTCTCCAGCTCGTCCTTCGCCTCGCCGACCTTCATCCCCTCGACGTCGGGGACCTCGATCATCTCCGGGCCCTTGGACAGCGTCAGCGTCACCGTGTCGCCCTTGGCGAGGACCTTGCCCTCGTCGACCGACTGCTCGACGACGGTGCCCTTGTCGTCCTCGGAGTGCACCCGCTCCGGCGCGATCCGCACCTTCAGCCCGAGCTCGTCGAGCTCCTCGCGCGCGTCGCCCTCGGACTCCCCGGTGAGGTCGGGCACCTCGACGGGGCTGCCCTTGCTCACGACGAGGGCGACGGCCGAGCCCGCGCGGCGGACCGTGCCGGCCTTCGGGTCGGTGCGGATCACGGAGCCCTTGGCGACGTCCTGGCTGAAGGCCTTGGTGACCATCCCGGCGCCCAGCCCCAGGTCCTCCAGCTTCCCCCTGGCCTCGGCCAGGGGCGTGCCCTTCAGGTCCGGGACCTTCGCGGTCCGCGGGCCCAGCGACACGGTCAGCGTGACCTTGCCGTTGTGCCGGATGCGGTCGCCGACGCCGGGGTCGGTGGCCACGACCGTGCCGCGCTTGTCGGTGTCGCTGTACGCGCTCTTGACCTTGCGGACGCCGAGGCCCGCGTCGTCGAGCCGGTCGCGCGCCTCCTTCTCGGTCTTGGCGAGCACCGCCGGGACCGTGGTGAACTGGCCGGAGTTGATGTACCAGACGCCCGCGCCGATGCCGAGGACGAGCAGTACGGCGGCCACCGCGGCGGTCATCCCGCGCCGGGCCGTCAGCCGCTCCCGGACGCGCTCCTTGAGGGAGGCGGGGCGGGCTGCCGGGGCCCCGGCCGGGGCCGGCGGGGTGCGCAGCACGCTGGTCCGGTTGAGCCCGTCCTGCGCGCCGTCCCCCGCCTGCCCGAGCGGTCCGGGGTACCCGTTCGGGTCCTGGCCGTCCTCCCGTCCCGCCGCGGGCGTCGGCAGCCGCACCGACCGGGCCGCGCGCGGGATGACGCTCGTACGGTCCTCGGAGTTGTCGTGGGCGTCGTCCTCGGACGCGCGGGCCAGCGGCGGCACCGCGTCCAACTGCTCGTCGGTGAGCGCCAGGCGCGCCTCGCGGAGCCGCGCGAGCAGCGCCACCGCGTCGTACGGGCGCAGGTCCGGGTTGCGCGCGGTGGCCGTCGCGACCACCTCGTCCAACTCGTAGGCGAGGCCCGGCACGGCGGCGGACGGCGGCGGGACGTCCTCGTTCAGGTGCTGGAACAGGACCTGCGCGGGGGAGTCGCCGGAGTGCGGCTTGGCGCCGGTCAGCATCTCGTACAGCACGACCCCGGACGCGTACACGTCCACGCGGGTGTCCGCCGTGCCCTGCTCGATCTGCTCGGGGGCCAGGTACGACACCGTGCCGAGGACCGTGCCGGTCGTGTTGGTGACCGAGTCCACGGCCCGGACGAGCCCGAAGTCGGCGACCTTGACGCGGCCGTCGTCCCCTATGAGGACGTTCTCGGGCTTCATGTCGCGGTGCACGAACCCGGCGCGGTGGGCGGCGCCGAGCGCGGCGAGCACCGGCTCCAGGATGTCGAGGGCGGCCCGGGGCCGCAGCGCGCCGCGCTCGCGCAGCACGTCACGCAGGGTGCAGCCCGCGATGTACTCCATCGCCAGGTACACGTACGGGCCGTCGGTGCCCTGGTCGAAGACGCCGACCACGTTCGGGTGGGCGAGCCGGGCCACCGACTTGGCCTCGCGGATGAACCGCTCCACGAACGAGGCGTCCGCCGCGAGGGTGGGGTGCATCACCTTCAGCGCGAGCACGCGGTCGAGGCGGGTGTCCACGGCCCGGTAGACCGTGGCCATCCCGCCGACCGCGATCCGCCCGTCCACGCGATACCGCCCGTCGAGCACCTGCCCGACGAGGGCGTCATTAAGGGTCGTGTCCACGCAGGGAGTCTACGAGTCACCACGGACACCCCGGCCTCCCCGGGGCCCCGCGCCCCCGGACTGCAGCGCACCTGTGACCGAGCGGCCCCCTCCGCGCGCCCCCCGGGCCCCGCCCGGGTACCCGCTGCGGGCGATCACCCCGCGGCACCGCACGCGGCCACGCGCCGGGCCCCGGCAGGAGACAGCCGCCCCGGCCCCCGGCGCCGCCCCCTCAGAAGGCGGGCCGCTCCGGGTCCAGCGCGGCCAGGCCCTCGGCGGGGGACGAGGCCTCGGCGAAGTGCCGCCGGGGGATCCGCCCGGCCCGTCGGGCCAGCCGCCCGGCGACCACCGCGCGGCGCATGGCCTCCGCCATGAGCACCGGCTCCCGCGCCCGCGTCACGGCGGACGCGAGCATCACCCCGGCGCACCCCAGCTCCATCGCGAACGCCACGTCGGACGCCGTCCCGGCGCCCGCGTCCAGGATCACCGGGACGCGCGCCTGCTCGACGATGAGCTGGAAGTTGTGCGGGTTGCGGATGCCGAGCCCGGAGCCGATGGGGGAGCCGAGCGGCATCACGGCCGCGCAGCCGACGTCCTCCAGCTTCCGGGCGAGCACGGGGTCGTCGTTGGTGTACGGCAGCACGGTGAAGCCGTCGTCGACGAGCGTCTCCGCGGCGTCGAGGAGCTCCACGGGGTCCGGCAGGAGCGTCCGCTCGTCGGCGATGACCTCCAGCTTCACCAGGTCCGTGGAGAGCGCCTCGCGCGCGAGCCGCGCGGTGAGCACGGCCTCGCCCGCGGTGAAGCAGCCCGCCGTGTTGGGCAGGACGCCGATGCCGAGCCGCTCCAGGACGGAGAGCACGGAGCCGTGCGTGCCCGGGTCGACGCGGCGCATCGCCACGGTGGTCAGCTCCGTCCCGGAGGCCACCAGGGACCGCTCCAGGACGTCGAGGCTGGGCGCGCCGCCGGTGCCCATGATCAGCCGGGACGACAGCGTGAGGCCGCCGATGACGAGGGGGTCGTCCGCCATGGTCGTCAGCCTCCTTGGACGGCGGTGAGGACTTCGACGCGGTCGCCGTCGCGCAGCGCGGTGGTGGCCCACCGCGCGCGCGGGACGACGGTCTCGTTGAGCGCGGCGGCGACACCGGACGGCGCGGCGGTCAGCTCGGCGACGACGGCGTCGAGCGTGGTGCCCGCGGGGACGTCGCGCGGCTCGCCGTTGACCGATATGGCGCGGACGGTGGAGGGCGTGGTCATACGGGAAGCTCCGAGAGGTGCGGGGTCGGCGGGGTGGACGGCGTCGTACCGGACGGCGTCGTACCGGACGGTGGCGCGGCGGTCGCGGCGAACCGCAGCGGCGTGAACGGCCGGGCCTCCTCGGGCAGTTCGCCGGTGGTCAGGGCGTGCGCCATGACGTCGCCCGTCACGGGGGTCAGGAGTACGCCGTTGCGGTGGTGGCCGGTGGCCAGGTGGAGGCCGGGCAGCGCGGTGGGGCCGAGCAGCGGCGCGTTGTCGGGCGAGCCGGGCCGCAGCCCGGCGCGGGTCTCGACGAGCGGCAGCTCCGTGATGCCGGGCACGAGCTCATGGGCGTCGCGCAGCAGCTCGTACACCCCGCCCGCGGTGACCGTGGTGTCCCAGCCCAGCTCCTCGCTGGTCGCGCCGACGACGAGCTCGCCGCTGAGGCGGGGCACCAGGTAGACGTGGCCGCCGCGGACGACGGCGCGCACGGTGCGGCTCAGGAACGGCGCGTACCGCGGCGGCACGGTGAGCCGCAGGACCTGGCCCTTCACCGGGCGCACGGGCGGCAGGAGGTCGTCGGGGACCCCGGCGAGGCGGCCGCTGAGGCTGCCCGCGGCGAGGACCGTCAGATCGGTGCCGAGCGCGGTGCCGTCGCCGAGGACGACACCGGCGGCCCGCTCCCGTACGACGGTCAGCCGCTCGGCCCACGCGCGCGCGAAGGCCACCCCGGCCCGCTCGCACGCCACGAGGAGGGCCGCCGTGAGCCGGCGCGGGTCGACCTGGTGGTCGCCGTCGACGCGCAGCCCGCCGCGCACCCCGGGGGCGAGCATCGGCTCGAGGCGGCGGCACTCGCGGCCGGTCAGCCACTCCGACTCCAGGCCCGACTGCCGCTGCAGGGCGTGCAGTTCGCGCAGGTGGGCGCGGTCGTCGGCGTCGAGCGCGACGGCGAGCGTGCCGCACGCGCGGTAGCCGACGTCCTCGCCGGAGGCCTGTGCGAGCTCGGCGACGAAGTCCGGGTAGCGGCGCGCGGAGGCCAGGTTCAGGCCGAGCAGCGTCTGCTCGCCGTGGTACAGCTCGGTGACGGCGGCCAGCATGCCCGCGGCGACCTGCGCGGCACCGCCGCCCGGCTCGGGGTCGACGACGGTGACGGAAAGCCCGCGGCCCGCGGCCCGCCAGGCCGTGACCAGGCCGATGATCCCCCCGCCGACGACGACCACGTCGGACGTACGCCCGGGCGGGCGTACGTCCGGCGACGGCGCCCGGGAGGCGGGCGCGGAGGGCGCCCCGGCGGCGCCCGCCGGCCCGGCGGAATCGTCCGCAACGGCTGAAGCGCACGGAAGGGCTGGGTCGCATGGAACGGAAGCGGCCGCGTCGCATGGAACGGCCGCGTCGTAGGGAACGCCTGCGTCGGACGACGACGCGGACGACGCGGATGGAGCGGACGGAACGGGCGGCTTCGTGGCCGGTGACTCCGTGACAGGTGGCTCCGTACGGGAACGCATGGGCGTCCAGCCCCTCCCTTCGCCGGCATGACCCGGATCAGGTTCGTACGGTCGGAGGCCGTCCAGCCTCCCTCTCAGCCCGGTCGTCCGGGCTCCCGCGAGTGCTCTGCACAGGCCACCCTATCCCGTCCCCCCGCCGGGGCGTTGCCATCCGTCGTGTTCAGGTGCCACGGACCGCCCTACAGTTGATCGGGTGAGCGATGAGCGGAAGAGCGCGGGGACGGGACGGCGCGTCGTCATGGCGGGCGCCGGCATGGCCGGGGTGCAGACGGCGGTGGCGCTGCGCGAGCGGGGGTTCGACGGCACGATCACGCTGATCGGCGCGGAGCCCCACCAGCCGTACGACAGACCGCCGTTGTCCAAGGCGGTGCTGCTCGGCAAGGCGGAGGGCTCCGCCTTCGACATCGACTTCGACACCCTCGGCGTCGAGCTGCGCCTCGGCGTGGAGGTCACCGGCGTCCGGCCCGCCGACCACGAGCTGGACACGGAGACGGGCCCGGTCGCCTACGACACCCTGGTCCTCGCCACGGGCGCCGAACCGCTGCGCCTGCCCGGCTCCGAGGGCGTCCCCGGCGTGCACCTGCTGCGCACCCTCGACGACGCCGAGCGGCTGCGGCCGGTCCTGGCCGAGCAGCACGACGTCGTGGTCGTCGGCGCGGGCTGGATCGGGGCGGAGTTCGCCACGGCGGCGCGGGACGCGGGCTGCGCGGTGACGGTCGTGGAGGCCGCCGAGCACCCGCTGGCGGGCGCGCTGCCCGCCGAGGTCGCGGCCCCGATGGCGGCCTGGTACGCCGAGGCGGGCGCCGAGCTGCGCACCCGCACGCGCGTGGCCCGCGTCGAGCCCGGCGAGGTCCTCCTCGACGACGGCGGCAGGCTGCCCGCGGGCGCCGTCGTCGTCGGCATCGGGGCCCGGCCCGCGACGGGCTGGCTCGCGGGCTCCGGCATCGAGCTGGGCGCTCACGGCGAGGTCGTGGCGGACGCCCGGCTGCGCACGTCCGCCCCCGACGTCTACGCGGTCGGCGACTGCGCGTCCTTTCCCTCGGAGCGGTACGGCGAGCGCCTCCTGGTGCACCACTGGGACAACGCCGTCCAGGGCCCGCGCACGGTGGCCGCCGACATCGCGGGCGAGACCCCGGCGGCGTACGACCCGGTCCCGTACTTCTGGTCCGAGCAGTTCGGCCGCTTCGTCCAGTACGTGGGCCACCACGGGGGCGCCGACGAGCTGGTGTGGCGCGGCGACCCCGCGACCCCGTCCTGGACCGTCTGCTGGCTCCGCGAGGGCGCCCTCGTCGCCCTTCTGGCGGTGGGCCGCCCCCGCGACCTGGCCCAGGCCCGCAAACTGATCACCACAGCCACTCCCATGGACCCCACCCTCCTGGCCGACCCGGCCGTCCCCCTGAAAAAGGCCGCCCGCACCTGACCTCCCCCCGCTGTGGCCAGCGGTCCCCCTGCTGTGGGCGGCTGGTCCGCCCAGAGGGCGGAACGGGCGGGCACAGCCCACCCACGGTCGGCACGGAAAACGCAGGGTCACCAAAAACACAGGGCCACCCAGGGGCAGCACACCGGGCCCAGGGGCGTAGCCCCGGCCCCCCGCTACCGGCCCCCGGCCGGAAATGGCACGCTTGATCCGTGACCGAGATTGACGCAAAGACCGATGCTCTCGTCCCCGCCTGGCTCCACCTCCCCGACATCGCAGAGATGCTCGGTGTCGAGGTGACCCGTGTGCGGCAGCTGGTCAAGGACGGCCAGCTCATCGCCGTACGCCGCGGCGAGAACAGGACGCTTCAGGTTCCGGCGGCCTTCATCGACGGCGACAAAGTCGTCAAGGGCCTGTCCGGCACGCTGACGCTCCTGCGGGACGACGGCTTCACCGACGAAGAGATGCTCGAGTGGCTCTTCACCCCCGACCCGACCCTGCCCGGCACCCCCGCGCAGGCCCTGAGCGAGAATCGCGGCACGGAGGTGAAGCGCCGCGCGCAGGCGCTCGCCGTCTGACCTGACCACCATCCGGCGTACGGGCGGGGCGCGCGGCCCGGCCCGTACGCCACCGACACCCGGGGGGAACGTTTCCATGGCCACCGACACGGCGGGCGGCTCCGCACGCGCCCGGCTCGCGGACGCGCGGCTCTACCTGTGCGTGGACGCGCGCAAGCGCCAGGGGGACCTCCCGGAGTTCCTGGACGCCGTCCTCGCGGGCGGCGTCGACATCGTGCAGCTCCGCGACAAGGGCATGGAGGCCGCGGAGGAGCTGGAGCACCTCCAGGTCTTCGCCGACGCCTGCCGCCGCCACGGCAGGCTCCTCGCGGTCAACGACCGCGCGGACGTCGCCCACGCCATCGGCTCCGACGTGCTGCACCTCGGGCAGGGCGACCTGCCGGTGCCCGCGGCCCGCGCCGTCCTCGGCCGGGACGTCCTGATCGGCCGCTCCACGCACGCCGAGCGGGAGGCCGCCGCGGCGGCCGTCCAGGACGGCGTGGACTACTTCTGCACCGGCCCGTGCTGGCCGACGCCGACGAAGCCGGGACGGCACGCCCCCGGCCTCGACCTGGTTCGGTACACCGCCGGGCTCGGCACCGACCGCCCCTGGTTCGCGATCGGCGGCATCGACGCGGGCAACCTCGACCAGGTCCTCGAAGCGGGCGCGCGCCGCGTGGTCGTGGTGCGCGCGATCACGGAGGCCGACGACCCCGGCGCGGCGGCGGCCGACCTCGCCGAGCGGCTCCGTACGGCCTAAAGCCGCCTGAGACTGCCTGAGACGGCCCGAGACGACCTGGGACGGCCCAGGACGGAGACGGTCCGGAGGGCGCTCCGGCGCCTCCTTGCGCCCCCTGTGGCCCGCCCCGCGTACGCCCGCGTGCGGCCGGAGCGTCCCCCGTACACGCCCGTGCCCCGTACGCTCGTCTGATCAATCACCGGAAAGTGTCCGAGGGGCGGACAACAAGCTGACCAAATGGACATATCACCTGCCTTTGGTTGGGCGACCGGCGCGGCCTGGCTAACCTGCCCGTATGGCCCTAGGCACTGCTTCCACCAGGACTGACCGCGCACGCACCGTGCGCGACATGCTCGCGACCGGCAAGACCACGTACTCCTTCGAGTTCTCGGCGCCGAAGACCCCCCGGGGCGAGCGGAACCTGTGGAACTCGCTGCGCAGGGTCGAGGCGGTCGCGCCGAGCTTCGTCTCCGTGACGTACGGGGCCGGCGGCTCCACGCGCGCGGGGACGGTCAAGGAGACCCAGCAGATCGTCGCCGACTCGACGCTCACCCCGGTCGCCCACCTCACCGCGGTCGACCACTCGGTGGCCGAACTGCGCAACATCATCGGGCAGTACGCCGACGCCGGGATCAGGAACATGCTGGCGCTGCGCGGCGACCCGCCCGGCGACCCGATGGGCGAGTGGGTCAAGCACCCCGAAGGGCTCACCTACGCCGCCGAACTGGTCCACCTCATCAAGGAGTCCGGCGACTTCTGCGTGGGCGTCGCGGCCTTCCCCGCGATGCACCCGCGCTCGCCCGACTGGGACTCCGACGTCCGCCACTTCGTCGACAAGTGCCGCGCGGGCGCCGACTACGCGATCACGCAGATGTTCTTCCACCCGGAGGAGTACCTGCGCCTGCGCGACCGCGTCGCGGCGGCGGGCTGTGAGACGCCGATCATCCCCGAGATCATGCCGGTGACGAACGTCCGCCAGCTGGAGCGGCTGCCGCAGCTCAGCAACGCGGACTTCCCGCCCGCCCTCAAAGAGCGGATCCTCTCGGCGCAGCACGATCCCGCCGCTGTACGCTCCATTGGGATCGAGTTCGCGACGGAGTTCTGCGCGCGGCTCCTCGCCGAGGGCGTCCCGGGGCTGCACTTCATCACGCTGAACAACTCCACGGCGACGCTGGAGATCTACGAGAATCTGGGCCTGCACCACCAGCAGGCCTGACCGGTCGTACCCGCACGGCGCGACCGCAGGGGAGAGGGGCGTACATGGGCTGGACGGTCCTCTACATCGCGTTCGGCGTGGTCGCGCTGTGGCTGCTGGGCGAGGTGCTGTTGCAGTACAAGGCGCGGCTGCGCTGGCGGCTGCTCGCCTTCGGGGGCTTCCTGGGCGTGGTCGTCGGCGTGCTGCTGCCGTCGGTGCCGGTGATCGCGGCGGGTGCCGTCGCCTTCGCCGTCGGGCAGACGTACGTGACGCTGTCGTTCCGCCGCGGCTTCGCCCAGGGCTGGGCGCTCGGCGGCAAGCCCGGCGCGAGCAAGCGCCGCCCCGGTGGCAGCAAGCGCCGCAAGGCCGCCCCCGGTGCCGCCGCCGCGCAGCCGACGCTCCAGGTCACCGAGGTAGCGTACGAGCCCGGCGACGGCCCGGCCGCGGCGGACGCGCTGGAGTCGACGGCCATGCTGGACGTGGCGGAGGTCCAGGCCGCCGGGCCCGGCGCGCCCGTCCCGGTGCCCGGCGACGCCGGGCAGTACGGCGGCCACGACGGCGCCTCGCAGCCGCCGTCCGCCGCCGGTGACGGCTACGCCTTCGACACGTACGCCGGCTACGACCAGCAGGGCGCGCAGGACCCGATGCCGCTCGGGTACGGCGACACGGGCGAGCAGCGGTACGCGGCCTACTCCGACCCCTACATCGGCCCGCAGTACGGCGCCCAGCCGGGCTACGACGCCTACGCCGACCCCCAGCCCGCGTACGCCCCCTACGGCGGCGACGCGTACGGCACCGGCTACCAGGACACCCCGCCCGGCGGCGTGTGGGTGCCCCACCAGCGCATCGGCGACGCCGCGTCCTACGGCGCCGAGCTGCCGCCCGACCAGCCTCCCTACCCGCCGTTCCCGGCGCCCGGCGGCGAGCAGGAGCAGGGCAACGCCTTCGGCTACGAGCCGGGGCACAACGGCGAGCAGCAGTACCGCTACTGAGGCCCTCTCAGACCCCGCCCCCCGCCCCGGCTCACTGCGAGCCGCGGAACTCCGGGCCCTCCACGATCAGCCCGGCGACCAGCGTGCCGGACATGCCCGCGTGCGGCAGCCCGCCGCCGGGGTGCGCCCAGCCGCCGACCGCGAAGAGGCCGCGCAGCGCCGTGCTGTTGGCCGGGTGCAGCAGCCGCCCGCCCGCCGCCGCCAGCGCGGGCGCCGGGACCGCGCCGCCGTCGGCGCCGGTGGCCTCCGCCACGTCGACGGGTGTCCGGACCTCGTGCCACAGCAGGCGGTCCCGGAGGCCGGGCACGGCGCGCTCGGCGCGGGCGATCACCTGCTCGGCCTGCGCGGCGAAGGCCTCCCGCGCCGCTCCGTCCGGCGCACCGGCGTACGCGGGCACGGTGGCGGTCAGGGTGACCGCCTCGTGCCCGGCGTCGGGCACCACGGTCGCGTCGTCGGGCCGGATCACGGTCACCGTGGGCGGCGCGGTCCCGGTGCCCGGCACGGTCCCGGCGCCCGGCGCGCCGAACAGGCGGTCCAGCTCCGCGTCCCGGTCGGGGGCGTGCACCACCGTCCGGTGCGGCGTGCCCTCGGGGCGCGCGCCGCGCAGGGCCAGCAGCACCGTGAGGCGGCTGGGGTGGCTGGGGCCGCCCTGCGCGGGCACCTCCCCCTCGGCGCGCACGCGCTCGCCCGGCAGCAGGCGCTCCAGGGCGCCCGGCGCCACGCCCGCCACCACGAAGTCCGCGTCCACCACGGTCCCGTCGGCCAGCTCCACGCCCGCGGCGCCGCCGTCCTTCACGACGATCTGCGTCACCGCCGAGCCGAAGACGAACTCCACCCGCCGGGCCAGGCACCGCTCGTACACCGCGGTCGCCAGCGCGCGCAGGCCGCCGCGCACCGACCAGGTGCCGAACGTCTGCTCCAGGTACGGCAGGACGGCCGCGCTCGCCGGGGCCGTCCGCGGGTCGAGGCCGTGCGCCGGCGCGAAGTGCTCCAGGAGCGCGCGCAGCCGGGGCTCGCCACCCAGCTCGTAGGCGCCGATCTCGGCGAGGGTGGCCGCGCGCCGCTCGCGGCGGAAGAGGCGGCGCTCGGCCACCGCGGGGTACGGCTCGCGCTCGGCAAGCACCTGCCAGTTCGGCCACAGGGGCTCTTCGAGCAGGGGGCGGCGGGTGCGGTCCCAGGCCTCCCGCGCGCGGTTCATGAACGCCGACCAGCGCGCGCCCGCGCCGGGGCCGAGCGCCGCGTCCAGGGCCTCGGCGACGCCCGCGCGCGAGGCGTTCGGCAGGTCCACGGCCGTGCCGTCGGCGAAGACGTGCCGGACCGCGGGCTCGACCTGCGACAGCTCGACGCAGTCCTCCAAGGGCTGCTTGCCGGTCTTCACGAACAGGTCGCGGTAGACCGCGGGGAGGTGGAGCAGGGCCGGGCCCGTGTCGAAGGCGAAGCCGTCGCGCTCCACGCGGCCGAGCGCGCCGCCGTACGTCTCCGCGCGCTCGTGCACCACCACCCGGTGGCCCGCCACGGCCAGCCGGGCGGCGGCCGTCATCGCGCCCATCCCGGCGCCGATCACCACAATCCGTGCCATGCCAGGGACTTTATCCGCCGCCACTGACAACGCCGCGGGCCGCCCGTCCCGACCGCCCCGCGGCCCCCGCCGGGGCGGCCCGCTCAGTCCGGGGACCGGCCCGCCGCCAGGCGCCGCTCCTCGCGGCGCTGGGCCCGGCGGCGCCGGAACCGGCGGATCCGGGAGGCGAGGAACAGCAGCAGCACCAGGCCGAGGAGCAGCAGTACGCCCGCGACCACGGCGGCGGCCCGGGGGTGGAACATGGCGAAGCTGACGACACCGCCGACGCCGAGGTCCTCCGCGGTGCTCACGAGGACGTTGCTGAACGGCTCCGGCGAGGTGTTCACGGCCATCCGCGTCCCGGCCTTGACGGCGTGGCTGGCCAGCGCCGTCGTCCCGCCGACGGCGCCCGCCGCCACCTCCGGCAGGGAACCGCTCTGCCCGGCCAGCAGCGCCGCCACCCAGGCGCCGGACACCGGCCGCACGACCGTGTGCGCGGTGTCCCACACCGAGTCCACGTACGGGATCTTGTCGGCGACGGCCTCGCAGGCGAAGAGCACCCCCGCCGCGATCAGGACGCCGGGGCTCCGCAGCGCCTCGGGCACCTCGTCGGACACCCCCGTGGCGCCGAAGACACCGAGGAGCAGGACCACCGCGTAGGCGTTGATCCCGCTGGCCCAGCCGCTGGTGAACACCAGGGGAAGTACGGACACGGCGCGATCGTAACCAGCGGGCGGCGGTCCGGCCCGCGGACGAGCGCCCGCGGATGAGCGCCCGGGGCTGAGTATCCGTACCTAGGGACGGAGATGAGTACCCGCGCGGATGGGGCCCGGCCCGCGGGGACGGGAGAGTGAGGGCGCGGAGAAGGGCGCGGCACCGGCACCGCCGACACGGGGCGGCGGAACGGTGGCGGCGCCCTTGCCCGCTCCTCCCGCCGGGGGCGGGGGGACACGGGGGTGACCCGGGGGAACGACCACGGGGGTCGCGCGGGGGACACGCGGGCGCCGGTCCGGCGGGCCTGGACTGCCAGGCTCGTCGGACCGGCGCCGCGCGACGCGCCGGACGCGGGGGCACCCGTGGGCCCAGGGCGGGGATACGCCCGAACGGGTGACGCGCCGCCCGTCGGCCCGGGACCCGCCCGCGGGGTCAGCGGGTGCCGCTCACCCGGCCCTGGAGCAGCCGGGACAGGGCCGCGTGGACGTCGTCGAGCGTGCGCTCCGGCTGGAAGGACTGCCAGTCGAGCGCGGCGACCAGGACCATGCCGACGAGCGCGGCGGCCGTCAGCGGGATGTCGATCTCCTCGCTCAGCTCGCCGTTGGCCACGCCCGCGCGCAGGACGTCCTCGACGACGGCCACGGCCTGCTGCCGGACCACCATCAGGGTGGACTGCCAGGCGCGGTTCGTGCGCCACAGCTCGGCGACGTAGAGCTGGGTGAAGGCCGGGTAGCGGTCGATGAAGACGAGACCCGCGCGGATCATCGCGTCCAGGGCGTCGACCTTGCTGCCGCCCTCCAGGGCGGCCCGCTCGGCGGCGTCCTTCAGGGAGGCCGTGAGCAGGCCGACCCCGTGCCGCAGCAGTTCCTCGAAGAGGACGGACTTGCTGGCGAAGTTGTAGTAGACCGTGCCCTTCGCCACTCCCGCCCGTTCGGCGATCTCGTCAACTGTCGTGGCGGAGAACCCCTGTTCCGCGATGAGGGTGACGGCGGCCTCGTAGAGCTTCTGCCGGGTGGCCTCGCGCCGTGTGCTGCTCGCGCCGCTTGCGCTTCGTTCCATGGGAGAGATTTTCACAGGTGCGGACCCGTTCACAGGCTCAGCTCCGGATGCAGCCGCTCCAGTGTCCACACCTGTTTACGGCGCGCGGAGACGGCGGTCAGCGCGAGGGCGCCCGCGGTGAAGGCCGCCAGGACCGCGCACGCCGTCCAGACCGGACCGAGGCCGCCGCCCGTGATGAGCCTCCTGAGGGCGTCGACGACGTAACTCATCGGCAGGTAGGGGTGGATCGCGCGGAAGAAGCCGGGGCTCGTCTGCACCGGGTAGGTGCCGCCCGCCGACGTGAGCTGGAGCATCAGGAGCGCCAGGACGAGGATCCGCCCGGCCGCCCCGAAGCGCGCGTTCAGCCACTGCACGAGGGCCGCGAAGCAGCCCGTCACCAGGATCAGGAAGCCGATCGTGCCCGCGGCCCGGGTCATCCGCAGGCCCAGGCCCCAGTGCAGCACGGACATCAGCGCCGCCACCTGGAGCACCCCGAGGGCCGCGACCGGCAGCCAGCCGGCGAGCGCGATCCGCCACGCGGAGGCGCCCGCGGCGAGCGCGCGCCGGTTGAGCGGCGGGATCAGCATGTACGCCACCATCGCGCCGACCCACAGGGACAGCGGGATGAAGTACGGGGCGAAACCGGTGCCGTAGTTGGGCGCCTTGTGCAGCGACCGGGAGGCGAGCTGTACCGGGTCGGCCATCACGTCGGTGCGCCGGTCGCGGTCCTTCTTGTCGTAGTCGGGGATCTTCTTGACGCCGTCGTGCAGCCCGCCCGCGAGCTTCCGCGAGCCGTCGGCCAGCTTGAACATGCCGCCCTCGAGGTCCGAGGCGCCCGTCCGGAGCCTGCCGACGCCCGAGTCCAGGTCGGTGGCGCCGGTCTTGGCGGTGCCGAGGCCCGTGTGCAGCTTTTTGGCGCCCTTGGCGACCTCGCCCGCGCCCTTGTTGAGCGCGTTGACGTCCCGGACGGTCTTCTCCAGGTCCTCGTCCAGGTGCGGGGCGCGGTCGGCGAGGGCCCGGGCCTTCGTCTGGAGCTTCGCGAGGTTCGTGTCGAGGGTCTTCAGGTCGCCGCTCTGGTCCTTGACGAGCGTGTCGACGTCCGCCGCGACCACCGCGACGTCGGCCGCCGCCTGCTTGGCCTTCTTCAGCTTCGGGCACCAGGGCTCGGGCGCGTGGTCGGGGAGGCGGCGGCACTGCTCCTCGTAGACGCCGTTCAGGGCGGCCGAGGCCTCCTTGGCGTCGGTGGCGGCCTTGGGGGCCTTCTCGACCAGGGTGTCCAGGTTGTGGCGGACGGCCCGGGAGGAGTCGGCGACGAGCCGCGCGGTGTCACCCAGGGTCTTGCCGTTGTCCTTCAGGTAGGGCCGCACCTTGCCCGCCGCGCCGTTGACCCGGTCGGCCAGCTTCCCGGTGCCGTCGGCGACGCGGCGCGCGCCGTCCTCCAGGTCGCCCGCGCCCGTGTGCAGCTTCCTCAGGCCGCCGGCGAGGTCGCCGCTGCCGTCCTTGGCGTGCCGCAGGCCGTCGACGAGGTCCTTGGAGCCCTTCTTCGCCTTCCCGATGCCGCCTTCGAGCCGGTCGGCGCCCTTGGCGGCCTGCGCGGTCTTCCCGTGGATGTCGGAGAACGAGACGAAGATCTTGTCGAAGAAGCCCCGTGAGGCCTTCGTGGACGCGGCCCGGCGCACCTCGGAGAAGACCGAGCGCGAGATCTGCCCCACGATGTAGTTGTTCGCGTCGTTCGTACGGACCTGCAGCGCCCCGGTCCCGGGGGAGTCGCCGGAGCTCGACGCGACGCGCTCGCTGAAGTCGGACGGCATGGTCAGCGACAGGTAGTAGGTGCCGCTCTCGACGCCCTCGCGGGCCTGTGCCGCGCTCACCTCGTGCCAGTCGAAGGTCTCGCTGTCCAGGAGCCTGTCGGCGATGCTGTCGCCCGCGCGGAGCTTCTCACCGTCGACCGTGGCCCCCTTGTCGTCGTTCACGAGGGCCACGGGGATCCGGTCCAGGTGGCCGTACGGGTCCCAGAACGAGCACAGGTACAGCGCGCCGTACAGCAGCGGCAGCAGCAGGAGCGCGACCAGGGCCGCGCGCGGGAGCCGGCCCCTGCCGAAGCGCTTGAGCTCAAGCGCGGCGAGTTTCGGGGAACGCATCCGCCGTCTCCTCCTCGTCGTCGGAGCCGTCCCGCACGCCGCCGCGCTCCGCGCCGGTGCCGTGGTCCGCGCCCTCGTGGTGACCGTCGTCCTCGTCGCGGTCCGCGCACGCGTAGTGCTCGTCGTGGTCCGCGCTCGCGTGGTGCCCGTCGTCCTCGCCGTACGGGCCGTGCTCGTCGTACATGTCGTCCTCGCCGGCGTCCCCGGGTGGTGCGGTGTGGTCCTGTACGTCACTGTCGTCGGCGTACGCGCGCGGGGCGGTCGGTACGACGAGCGCGTCCTCGGGGGCCTCGCGGCAGACGGCCAGGACCGTGGTGCCGCCCGCGGCGACGGACCGGAGCAGGTCCCAGGCGGTGGCCCGTTCGGCGGCCGAGAGCTTGAGGTCGACGTCGTCGACGCCCAGCAGTCGGGGGCGCCCGACGAGCGCGAGCGCCACCGACAGCCGCAGCGCCTCCAGCCGGTCCAGGTCGCGCACGGCGGTCCGCGCGCCCCGGGGCAGGGAGGCGACGTCGAGCCCCGCGGTCCGCAGGGCCGTGTCGATCCGCAGCCGGGACACGGCCGCCCGCTCGGCCCGCGGCCGCAGCAGCGAGCGCAGCGAGCCCTCGAACCGCCGCTGGAGGAGCGCCCGCTCCCGCAGGTGCTCGGCGACGGTCAGCGCGGGCTCCAGGTCGGTGACGCCGGGCACGGGCCCCAGCGCGCTGACGCGGCGCACCGCGGCCAGCTGCTCGGGCAGCCGGTGGCGGCCCACCCACGCCGTGCCCTCGGTCGCCCGCATACGTCCCATGAGGGCGAGCAGAAGACAGGTGCGGCCGGAGCCGGAGGGCCCTTCGACGGCGACGAGCGCGCCGGGCCCGGCCGTGAAGCGGATGTCGCGGAACACCGGGCCGCGCGGTCCTTCGAGCCCGAAACCCGCCGCGCTGACGGCGGCGCCGTGCGGAGCGTCCACGGTCCCTCCTCGCCTGTTCGCCACCTCATAGATGCGTGAACCGGGCAGCTTTTGAACTGACCAGTCAGTGCAAAAGGTAGTGCGAACCGTCGATCGGGGCAAAAGTCCAGGTCAGGACGGATTGTCAGTGGCATACCCCACGATGGGCACATACGGCCACTGCGCCGTCACACGACGACAGGAGGTTCGTCATGGCCCGTTCGCACGCAGCGGCCGCCGCACACCGGCGCCGCGCCGCAGGCCCTGCCCCCTCACTGACCGGTCCGGCGGGCGACGTGCACCCCGTCCTGCGCCGCGCCTCGGCCCCGCCCGCCGCCCTCGGACTGCTCGCGCAGGCCCGCGCCGGGCTCGACGAGGCGGCCCGCCTCGACCCGCCCAACGAGCGCTACGCCACCGCCCACCTCGCCGCCCTCCGCACCGCCGCCGCCGTCCTCGCCGCCCGCGGCCGCCCCGAGCTCGCGCCCCGGCGCCGCCGGCGGATCCGCAGCGCCTGGGAGGTGCTGCCCGAGATAGCCCCCGAACTGACCGAGTGGAGCGCGCTGTTCGCCTCCGGGGCCGACCGCAGGGCCCGCGCCGAGGCGGGCATACAGGGGGCGGCCAGCGCCCGGGACGCCGACGACCTGCTGCGGGACGCGGCGATGTTCCTGCGCCTGGTCGAGCGGATGCTGGTCCTCCAGCCCGTGCTGCCCCAGGCGCGACAGGAGTCACCGGATGCGGGCTGACCTCGGCACACCGGATCGCGCTGATCCTCGGCACACGGGGACCGCGGCGCGCCCGCCCCCTCGGTGACCCGCCCGCGCGGGGGCGGGGTGCGGACGGCGCCGGGCCGGTGGGCCGGGTGCGGGCAGGGGCGCGGGCAGCAGGCGCGGGCAGGGGCGGACAGGCGGCGGAGCAGCCGCGCGCTTCCCATTAGGGTGGGAGCGCCCGCACCCGAACAGCCCGCCGACACAGGCGGAGCACGCCGAGGAGTCAACTGCCGTGTCGGACCCGATGCCGCCCGCCTCCCACCGCCCCTCCCACACGGCGTCGCTGCGTTCCGACCCCCCGCGTCCGCGTGCCTCCCTGCGGACCGCCGTCGTCTGGGAGGTCCTCAAGGACGCCCTCGACCGCCGGGTCAAGGCCGTCGCGGGCGACGCCGGGGGCCCCGGCGGCCTGGAGGTCCTCGACACCGGCGGCGGCAGCGGCAACTTCGCGGTGCCCGTCGCCCGCCTCGGGCACCGCGTCACGGTCGTCGACCCCAGCCCCAACGCCCTGTTCGCGCTGGAGCGCCGCGCCGCCGAGGCCGGGGCGGCCGACCGCGTCCGCGGCGTCCAAGGCGACGTGCACGGCCTCTTCGACGTCGTCGAGCGCGGCGGCTACGACGCCGTGCTCTGCCACGGCGTCCTGGAGTACGTGGACGACCCGGCCGAGGGCGTGCGCAACGCCGTCGGCGCGCTGCGCCCCGACGGCGTCCTGAGCCTGCTCGCGGCGGGCCTCGGCGGCGCCGTCGTCGCCCGCGCCCTCGCCGGTCACTTCACCGAGGCCCACCGGGCCCTGGAGGACCCGGCCGGGCGCTGGGGCGAGGGCGACCCCGTGCCGCGCCGCTTCACCGCGGAGCAGCTCACCGGGCTGGTCGAGGCCGCGGGCCTGCGCGTCACCGGGGTGCACGGCGTGCGGGTCTTCGCCGACCTCGTCCCCGGCGTCCTCGTCGACACCGAGCCCGGCGCCCTGGAGGCACTCCTCAAGCTGGAGGCCGCCGCCGCCGAGCTGTCCGCCTTCCACTCCGTGGCCACCCAGCTCCATGTGCTCGGTGAGACGCACGGGTCCGCGGGGGCCTGAGCGCCACCCGGTGCGCGGGGCTCCTGTGACGCCTGGGACCACCCCGCTGATCAGCGCCGCAGCGGCACATGGAGTACGCCACAGGCCCCCCGTACGGGCGACGGGCGCCGTATGATCGAGGGACACCGTCCGGCATGACGGACCGGCCACTGGGGAATGCAGGCTTCAGTGAGCCGGGGCGACCTGGCGGGCCGGTTTGGCGAAGTTGGCGCAGAGGGGCGGGTTTCACGGGGGCGATTCCCTGCCTATCCTGAAGGGGACCCCCCGGTCGCCCCGGCGACTGCACGATGAGGAGGACTCCGTGCCGCTCTCGGAGCACGAGCAGCGCATGCTCGAGCAAATGGAGCGAGCGCTGTACGCCGAAGATCCCAAGTTCGCTACAGCGCTTGAGGGAAGCGGGCTGCGTACGTACACCCGGAAGCGGGTCTACCAAGCGGTCGCGGGCTTCCTGGTGGGCATCGCCCTCCTCATGGCCGGAATGGTCGCCCAGCTCATCTGGGTGAGCGTGGTCGGTTTCCTCGTCATGCTGGGGTGCGCGGTCCTCGCCGTCACCGGTTGGCGCAAGGCGCCCAAGCCGGGCGAGCAGGTTCCCGGCACGGTCGCCGGAGCCGCTCCGGGCGTCCGGCGACAGCATCAGCCCAGGCAGCGTCGGTCCGTGATGGACCGCATCGAGCAGCGGTGGCAGCGCCGCAGGGACGAGCAGCAGGGCGGCCAGTAGCCTCCAGGGGCCTTCCGCCCGACGTCCTCCTCCTTCCTCCGCGCCTGCCGAGGCCCGGCCGCGTCACCGCGAGCCGGGCCTTCGCTTTGCCCCCGGGCAGCCCCGGAGGCGGCCGTGCCCCGTGTGCGCCCCCGCCTACCCCCACGTCACCGCCGCGCGAGGCCCCGAGCCACTCCGGGTCCGGCCGCCCTCGACGTGTGCACCCGCACACACCGCCCGCACCCACCACCGGCCAGGAACCGCGTCCACCCACGGCGTGAGGGGGTGGGCGCCGACCGGCGCTCACCCCCTCGTGGCCGTACCGCGGCGGTCGCCGCCGCTCAACCGCCCCGCGCCGCCGGGCGCGTGGGCCACCGCTTCGGCAGGCGTTCCCGCAGCCGGACGCGCAGGGCCGTCCAGCGGTCCGCCGCCGCCCACATCACCCGCGCGGCCGAGCGCGGAGCGAGCGTCGCTCGCAGCCGGGTCGAGCGGTTCGCGGAGGCGCGCAGCCCCTCACGCAGCCGCCGGACGTCGTCCGCGAGGCCCGTCGCGAGCAGCGGCCGCGGCGCGTACAGGACCTGCTCGACCGCCGCGGCCACCCGGTGCACCGACTCCGCCGCGGCCGTGTCCAACTGACCGAGGCGGACGATCCGGGCCGCCGCCGTCCGGGGCGTCAAGGACTCCTCCGGCGCGATCCCGTGGTCCCACGCCGTGTCCGTGACCTCCAGCCAGGCCGCGAGGGTCCGCGCGGCGGCGTCCGCCTCCGTGCGCCCGCCGACGCCGAGCCGCACCGCGCGCACCCGGATCCGCCACAGCATCGGCAGCAGGGGCACCACCAGGACGACCAGGGCCGCGAGCGACCCGCCGACGATCATCCCCACCGGCGGCCCGCCGTCGTCGGAGTCCACCGCGAGCGGCGGCAACGCGCTGCTGCACCCGTCCTGCCGGCGCTGGTCGCGCGGGCAGTCGGAGGACTGCGAGGGCTGCGGGGACTGCGCCGCCGAGGTGGACGGCGCCGGCGCCGCCGGGTCCTCGGCGTCGTCGGCCGGGCTCTGCTCACGGGTGTAGTCCGGCACCGAGCCGCGGTTCGGCGTCGGCTCGAAGCGCGTCCAGCCCACGCCCTCGAAGTACAGCTCGGGCCAGGCGTGCGCGTCCCGCAGGCCCACCGACATCGTGCCGTTCGCCTGCGCCGAGCCCGGGGTGAAGCCCACGGCCACGCGCGCCGGGATGCCCAGCGTGCGCGCCATCGAGGCCATGGCGAAGGAGAAGTGGACGCAGAAGCCCTCCTTCTGCTCCAGGAAACGCACCACGGCCGCGGGACCGCTGCCCGCGCGGACCTGGGTGTTGTACGTGAAGCCGCCGTCGGAGGCGAACCAGTCCTGGAGCTTCACCGCCCGCTCGTAGTCGTTCGCCGCGCCCCGGGTGACCTTGCGGGCCGTCTCCGCCACCATCGAGGGCAGCGTGTCCGGCACCTTCGTGAACTCCCGCTTCAGCGCGGCCGGTGGCTGGGGCGCCGCCGCGAGCTGTGCGGCCGTGGGCTCCAGGACCAGGCTGTTCACGGAGTACTGCGCGCCGCGCGTGGTCTGCTTGCGGTCGCCGACCACGGTGCGGCCCACCGGCTCGTACCGCCAGCGGCCCTCGATGCGCACCTGGCTCGCCGGGTACGGCATGGGCAGCCAGTTCTGCGCGTAGCTGTCCGCGGCCGACATGTTCGTCTGGATCTCGGTCCTGCGGACGGTGGGGGACAGGCCCGGCGGCTCGGGCAGCCGCGCGGGCACGTCCTCGACGTCCCGGACGGTGGTCTTCCACGTCGTCCCGTCGAACTGGTCGAGCGACACGATCCGCAGATACAGGTCCTGGACGTCCTTGGCGTTCGTGCGGTACGAGATGACCTCGCGGTCCTCCGGCTGGTTCAGGCTGTTCTGCAGCGCGACCAGCGGGTTCACCGCGGAGATCGTGCCGCCCTTGCCGCGGCCGCCCACCCCGGGGCCGTCCGAGTCGTCCAGGAGGCCGCCGTCGAGGGCCGGCAGGCCGAGCGGCACCACCAGCGCGACGCCCAGGGCGACCGCGCCGATGCGGCGGCCCGTGCGCACGGGCGCGAGCGCGCCGCCGTCGCCGTCGAGGCCCGAGGCGGAGGCCGGCGCCCTGGCAGGACCGCCGAAGACCCGCCCCCACTGCGAGAGCCGGTCCCGGCCCTCCGCGAGGAGCAGCAGCAGGTACCCGGCCGCCGCGAGCAGGAACCACAGCCACCCCGCGCCGTCCTCGGAGAGCCCGGCCGCGATCGAGTACAGGGCGAGCAGCGGCAGCCCGGCCGGTGCCGCCGTACGGAACGTCACCGCGAGCGCGTCCACCGCGAGGCCCACCACGAGGACGCCGCCGACCAGCATCAGCCGGATGCCGTCGGTGAGCGGCGCCGGGATCGCGTACCGCCCCACGTCGTCGCTGCCCGCCTCCAGGAGCGTGCCGAAGTGCCGGAAGACCTCCGGCCCGGGTATCACCCCGGCCAGCGCCTGCTCCCGCGCGAAGACCAGCGTCAGGAGCAGCAGCGTGACCAGGGCCTGGGCGGCCACGGTCAGCGGTCTGGCGAGCGGCACCCGCCGGGCCAGCGCGCCCACGCCGCTCTGCAGCGCGAGCAGGACCGCCGCCTGCACCAGCCAGCCCGACGCCTCGACGAGCGGCAGCATCGCGCCCGACGCCAGCAGCGTCGCGGCGGCGGCGCACAGCGCGAGCCGCGTACGCCCACTCATGTCCATCCCCCTCTTCCACCGGTCCCGCCCGGCCCGCCCGTCATGGGGCTCGCGTTCGCCGCCTGGGGCCCCGCGCCCGCGCGCAGGTGGTCCGCCCGGCGCCACAGCTCCACCAGCGGCACCCCGGGCGGCACGGCGACCGCCGTCCAGCCCGCCTCGTTCAGCAGCCGCACCCGGTCGGCGGCCGGCGCGGACGGCGCCGCCTCGGTCCCCCGCAGCCAGGCCTGGCCGTCCATGAGGAAGGCGACCGCCGCGCCGCTGCGCCGCCGCATCTTGGCGAGCACCGCGGCCTGCTCCTCGTCGAGATCGCCGAGGAATGCCACCAGCAGGCCCTCGTTGCCGCCGCGCAGCACGTCGTAGGCGCGGGAGAGCCCGGCGCCGTCCGAGTGGTCGATCACGGCGAGCGTGTCCATCATCAGCCCGGCGGAGTCCGCGGACTCCTGGCTGGCGCCCGCGAACCCCTCGGCGCCCTCGCCGGGCAGCGAGCTCCCGGTGTCCGTCAGCAGGCGTACGGAGAAACCCCGCTCCAGCATGTGCACGAGCGTGGACGCGGTGCCGGACACCGCCCACTCGAACGCCGAGTCGGGGCCCGCGCCCTGGTAAGCCACCGCGCGGGTGTCGAGCAGCACCGTGCAGCGCGAGCGCTGCGGCTGCTCCTCGCGGCGCACCATCAGCTCGCCGTAGCGCGCGGTGGAGCGCCAGTGGACGCGGCGCAGGTCGTCGCCGTAGCGGTACCCGCGCGGGATGATGTCGTCCTCGCCGGCGAGGGCCAGCGAGCGGTGCCGCCCGTCGCCGTACCCCTTGGCCTCGCCGGTCAGCCGCACCGGCGGCAGCGCCTCCACGCGCGGGACCACGGTCAGCATGTCGAACGTGGAGAAGGAGCGGGTCAGCTCGCACATCCCGAAGGGGTCGGTCAGCCGCAGCTGGAGCGGGCCCAGCGGATAGCGGCCCCGCAGGTCCGAGCGGACGCGGTAGGACACCTCGCGCCGCCCGCCCGCCTCCACGCGGTCGAGCACGAACCGCGGCCGCGGCCCGAGCACGTACGGCACCCGGTCCTGGAGCATCAGCAGGCCCGTGGGCAGCCGCGAGACGTTCTCCATCCGCAGGTGCACGCGCGCCTCGGCGCCGGCGGGCACGCGCGCGGGGGCGAGCCGGCGGCTGCCCGCGACGCGGTAGCGCGTGCGGTACAGCACGCCCGCGCACACCAGCGGGAGCACCGCGAGCAGCAGCCCGACCCGCAGCAGGTCGCTCTGGCCGAGGACGTAGGCGCAGACGGCGGCGGCGACGCCCGCCGCGAAGAAGGAGCGGCCGCGGGTGGTCAGGCCGGACAGCGCGGTGCGCAGACCGCTGCGGTCGCCCCGGTCGGCCCCCTCCTCACCAGGGTGCGCCGACGGCCTCCCCCCGGCGGTCATCACAGCCCCCGGGCGCCGGGCGGCTGCTGGCCGAAGAACCCTCCGCCGGGCTGCTGGGCGGCCGGGACCGGCGTGCGCTGGAGGATCTCCACGACGACCGACTCGGCCGTACGCCGGTTGAGCTGCGCCTGGGCCGTGGGCAGCAGCCGGTGCGCGAGGACCGCGACGGCCAGCGCCTGGACGTCGTCCGGCAGCGCGAAGTCACGGCCGCTGAGCGCGGCGGAGGCCTTGGCGGCCCGCAGCAGGTGCAGCGTCGCGCGCGGCGAGGCGCCGAGTCTCAGCTCGGGGTGGGTGCGGGTGGCGGCGACCAGGTCGACCGCGTACCGCCGCACGGGCTCGGCGACGTGGACCGTGCGGACCGCGTCGATGAGCTTCACGATGTCGTGCGCGTGCGCCACCGGCTGGAGGTCGTCGAGCGGGGAGACGCCGCCGTGCACGTCCAGCATCTGCAGCTCCGCCTCCGGGGCCGGGTAGCCGATGGAGACGCGCGCCATGAAGCGGTCCCGCTGCGCCTCGGGCAGCGGATAGGTGCCCTCCATCTCGACCGGGTTCTGCGTGGCCACCACCATGAAGGGGCTCGGCAGCTCGTACGTCTGGCCGTCGATGGTGACCTGGCGCTCCTCCATGGACTCCAGGAGCGCGGACTGCGTCTTGGGCGACGCGCGGTTGATCTCGTCGCCGATCACGATCTGCGCGAAGATCGCCCCCGGTTTGAACTCGAAGTCCCGGCGCTGCTGGTCCCAGATGGACACGCCCGTGATGTCCGACGGCAGCAGGTCCGGCGTGAACTGGATGCGCCGCACCGAGCAGTCGATGGAGCGCGCCAGCGCCTTGGCGAGCATGGTCTTGCCCACGCCCGGAACATCCTCGATGAGCAGGTGTCCCTCCGCGAGGAGCACCGTCAGCGAAAGCCGTACGACCTCCGGCTTGCCCTCGATCACACCCTCGACCGACCCGCGGACACGCTCCGCCGTCGCGGTCAGATCTGTGAGGCTCGCTCGATCGTCATAGGTCGTCACCCGGCCCTCCTCGGCCCTTCCCCACGCTCGGCAAAGAGCAAGGGACACCTCTTTCCATGGTTCCCCGGGCCGCCAACTCGATGTGCGGACCGGCCCACCCCGAAACACGGACAGCACGCGTGAAGAGTTCAGCGCGCTGCCACACAGGCATTCTTGTGGGGCTTACCGGTTCGTGTCACTCGCCTGTGGACAACTGGCGCTGTTATGCCCGGTCTTGTGGTGTTTCGGGTACCGAACATTGTGCGGTACCCGGTACCACCGCGGCACACCGTGCCGGGCGGGTCACGCCGGGTCGATCTCGCGCAGCAGACCCGTCTGCACGTCGAAGACGAAGCCGCGCACGTCGTCGGTGTGCAGCAGGAACGGCGAGGTGCGCACCTTCCGCATGGACTGCCGCACGTCCTGGTCGACGTCGCGGAACGACTCCACCGCCCACGCGGGCCGCTGCCCGACCTCCATCTCGAGCTCGTGCCGGAACTCCTCGGTCAGCGACTCCAGGCCGCAGCCGGTGTGGTGGATGAGCGCCACGCTGCGGGTGCCGAGCGCGCGCTGGCTGATGGTCAGCGAGCGGATCACGTCGTCGGTGACGACGCCGCCGGCGTTGCGGATCGTGTGGCAGTCGCCGAGCTGGAGCCCGAGCGCGGCGTGCAGGTCCAGGCGGGCGTCCATGCAGGCGACGACGGCGACGCGCAGGACGGGCCGGGCGTCCATGCCCGGGTCGGTGAAGGCGGCGGCGTAGCGCCGGTTCGCCTCGACGAGTCGGTCGGTGACGGTTCCTTCCGCGGCTATGCCGCCGGTCGGCGCTGCGGAGGTATGGCCCGGGGAAGAAGTCGACATGCCGTCGACGGTAATAGCCATTGATCGCCCCGGCCCGCTGTGAGAACGGACAAAGAACCGCATTGCTTGTTGTTGTGAGGTAATCCACAGGTAGGTTCGGGCAGGTCCGAACGGGTGACGGGGCCCGGTGGCACGGCCCCGCGGGCACCCCGGCGCGCGCCGCGCAGGCCAGTTGATTGACCGCGGCACACCGTGGACTAAAGTGACGCGAAGCGGGAGAGGAGACCTACTCCCTGCTGGTAAATCCGGAGATTCGCAGAATTCCCCACGTGCGTGGCGCGTACGTACGGCTCGGCCTCCTCCCGCTCCCGGTCGGCTGACGCCGCCTCCCCGGCGCCGGCAGTCCGGTTCCCCTTCACCGAGCGGGCGGGGACCCAGCGGTGCGTAGGGCGCCCGCCGGACCTGAGAGGGCCCCTTGACCGGCAACAGTCGACACGTCCCGGTGATGCTCCAGCGGTGCCTGGACCTGTTGGCCCCGGCGCTCACGCGACCGGGAGCCGTCGTCGTCGACTGCACCCTCGGCCTCGGCGGCCACAGCGAGGCACTCCTGTCGGCCTTCCCCGAGGCGCGCCTCGTCGCCCTGGACCGCGACAAGGAGGCGCTGCGCCTGTCCGGCGAGCGGCTCGCGCCCTACGGCGACCGGGCCACCCTCGTGCACGCGGTCTACGACGAGCTGCCCGAGGTGCTCGACCGGCTCGGCGTGCCGCGCGTCCAGGGCGTCCTGTTCGACCTCGGCGTCTCCTCCATGCAGCTCGACGAGGCGGACCGCGGCTTCGCGTACGCCCAGGACGCGCCGCTCGACATGCGCATGGACCAGACGACCGGCATCAGCGCGGCCGAGGTGCTCAACACCTACCCGCCCGGCGAGCTGGTGCGGATCCTGCGCGCGTACGGCGAGGAGAAGCAGGCCAAGCGCATCGTGTCGGCCGTCGTGCGCGAGCGCGCGAAGCAGCCGTTCAGCACCAGCGCGCGCCTGGTCGAGCTGATCCGCGACGCGCTGCCGCAGGCCGCCAAGCGCACCGGCGGCAACCCCGCCAAGCGCACCTTCCAGGCCCTGCGCATCGAGGTCAACGGCGAGCTGAGCGTCCTGGAGCGGGCCATTCCCGCGGCGGTCAAGGCGCTGGCCGTGGACGGGCGCATCGCGGTGCTGTCGTACCACTCCCTGGAGGACCGCCTGGTCAAGCAGGTGTTCGCGGCCGGCGCCGCCACCACCGCCCCGCCCGGCCTGCCCGTGGTGCCCGAGGAGTACCAGCCGCGGCTCAAGCTGCTCACGCGCGGCGCCGAGCTGCCCACCGACGAAGAGATCGCCGAGAACCGCAGGGCCGCCCCGGCGCGGCTGCGCGGGGCGCAGCGCATCCGTGAGGACGTCGTATGACCGGCACCACCGGCTGGGCCCCCGCCCCGCGGGAGACACCGTGAGCCGCGTCCGCGAGGAGGCCGGGTGAGCAGGAAACCGCAGCTCCGAGGGAGGGCGGCGCGTCTCGCACGGCTGCTGCCCACGGGCCACGACCGCGCGGCCCGCACCCCGTTCATGCTCCTGGTCGTGCTGCTGCTCGGCGGCGGCCTGATCACGCTCCTGATGCTCAACTCCTCGCTGAACGAGGGCTCCTTCCAGCTCACCAAGGTGAAGCGGCAGACCCAGGACCTCACCGACGAGGAGCAGCAGCTCCAGCGGGAGGTCGACGAGTACGCCGCGCCGGACGCCCTCCAGCGCCGCGCCCGCGAACTCGGCATGGTCCCCGGCGGCGACCCGGCCTTCCTGAGCCCCGACGGCACCGTCCGCGGCGTCCCCCGCGCGGCGCCGGGACCGCCCGCCCTGCGCCAGTCGGCGGCCCGCCCGCCCGTGCCGCTGGCCCCGGTGCCCCCGGCGCCCC
>NZ_JASCXL010000120.1:0-29237 GCF_030010595.1 Streptomyces sp. CC224B
CCTGGTGGGGGACGGACCGGCCTGAGCCGGGGTGCCGCCCCGGCGCCGGGGCGGTGCGGCCGGTGGGGGCGTCGTTGCGGGCGGGTCAGCCGGTGCTGCTGCCGACTGCGACCGCAGGGCCCGGCTCGACCTTTTGGGCGTTCAGCTCGTCGCAGACGTTCTTCACGCGGGCGTTGCCGACCTTGCGGCCGCGGTTGACGCGGATCTCTTCGCCGACCTCGGTGGGGGAAGCGGTTCCCGTACGGGCCGTGACCTCGCGCGCGACGGCCCGGATCTCGTCATCGGAGATGTCCTGCGGGCGCCCGGTACGCCGAGGCCGTGCTCCGGTCGGTTTGGGGGGCTTGCGGGTGGCCTCGCCGCCCGGCGGGGTCGCGGTGTCGGCCAGGCGGTCAGGGTCGGGGTGCTCCGTCGGCCCGTCGCCGTGATCCTTGCCTTCGCCAGGAGCGGTCGGCGGGACGACCACGTTGGCCGGGGGCATCGGCTCCGAGACGGACGCGGATTTTCGGTGGCCATCAGGCCGCTCGACGAGCTGGTGGATCTGCCTCATCAGGACGCCGAAGGCAAGGAGTGCGGCGGTCGGCGGGACTGCGGCGACCACGTAGTCGAGCCATTGCACGGTGCGGGCGTCGCTCGTTCCGCTCACGCCCGCCACGTTGAGCGCGATGGATCCGACCGATCCGATGGCGGTGACAGCGATGGCCCACAAGTCGGTGACCTGGCGCAGGCTCGCGCGGAGCATGAGCAGTTCACCCGCGACGATAAACGCGTCCAGGGTGGCGGGCCACGCCCAGCGGCGGATCGGGGAGCCGCCGAGGCCATGCTGGCCAGCAACGTCGGCCAGGTGCGCGTAGGAGAGCCAGAACGCTCCGGCCGTCAGAAGGACGATGACGACTCCAGCCGCGATGAGCACAGACCGCTCGGCAGTGTGCCCGGTCACCGTCGGCTGCACCTCGCTGGGCCTGCTGCCCGGCTGCGTGCGGCATTGTGGTCGAAGGCGGGAAAGGACAGTCAAGCGGGGGCACTCCTTGGGGTAGTGGTGTGAGGCGTCTTGGGCGTCTTGGCCGTTGCGAGCGCTGGTCAGGGCCGGTACGGCAGAGGCGGTCGTTGTCCGTCCTGACCGCGTCCGGCGGAGACGGGGCGAGGACGGCACGGGGCTGCCCTCCGTCTTGGCCTCACGGCCGGTGACCTGCGGCGATACGGCGCGTACGTGTGGGACGGCACGAGACGGAGCGGGCGACGTCCTGGCGGTCTGTGCGGGCGACCGTGATCGTGTTGCCGTCTTGGGGCCAGTTGCCGTCTTGCGCGTATACCCTCTGACCTGCGCGATCACGGCAGGGACGGCAAGGACGGCAACCAGCGGGGGCGGGGCGGGATCAGCCCAGCGGAAGGGTGGGCGCGGCGTCGACCGGGTGGACGGTCGGGCAGTAGCGGCGCCAGGGGTCGAGAAACTTGTTGCGCACGTAGCCCTTGCGCTGGGTTCCGTCGGCCATGCGGACGTTTCCGGGCTTGATGCCGAACTGCCGGAGCATCGAGCCGAGGTCACGCGGGCTGAGCCCGTTCCGGCCCCACTCGGCCCATGGGCTCTCCGGATCCTGGCGCAGGTGGTGGATCAGCTCCTCCGTGGAGAGGCTGTCCACCTCGCGCTGGGCGACGAAGACGCGCCGGATGTCGGCCAGGATCCGGGCCCCGCTGGGGTGGTCCTCCTCGGCCGCAGCCTCGGCGGCGACCATCTGCTCGCACGCGGTGTGGGCGCGGCGCGGCCAGGTGCCGGCGGCGAGGTCGGCGACGATGACGAGGGGTTCCCAGGTGTCGGCTGCCCGGTCCTCGACCGGCATTGCCGGTTCCAGGTCGGCGGCCTCATCCAGCAGGGGTCCCGTCCAGGCGGCGATGCGGTCACGCAGGCCATGCAGGGCGGGGATATCGCGCCGTGACCGGAAGGGGCGGACCGTCTCGCCTTCCGCCCGGCGGCGCATGCGGACGACCACCGACCGGTCCATGATCGTGTCGGGCAGGTCGCCGATCCCCGCGATGGCCGCCATGGCGAAGGTGGCGAACCGGTGGGGTGTGTGGTCGTTGCCGACCACCCGGGTCACGTAGCGGTTGCGCTGGTGGCCGGCGTTCAGCAGGCCGCGCATCTCCTCGTTCTTCTCGGCCTGCTTGGGCGTGCCGAAGATCGTGTCCGCCTCGTCCACCAGGAGCGTGGGCGGCTCCTCGGTGATGGAGCGGAAGACCGCCGCCGGCGTGGTGTTGATAGTGAGCATCGGCTCGTGGACCGTCTCGGTCAGCACGTCCAGCAGGCGCGACTTGCCGCATCGCTTCGCCGGTCCCACCACCGCCAGGCGCGGGGCGTGCTGCCACGCGGGCTGGAGATGTGTCGCCGCCACCCACAAGGTGACCGCGTCGAGCGCCTGCTCGGAGGGCAAGATCACGAACTTCGCTATCCGCCGACACAGTTCGTCCAGCAGGGCCGATCCTGCGGTCGGCTCGGGGTCCGGTTCCGTCTCCTCGGCAGGCTCGTCCGCCACGGCGCCGTCAGCGGCAGAAGCCTGGCCGACGTACTCACCGGGCTTGCCAGGAGCGACCACCGGCGGCCACGCGGGCTTGTCGGGGTTGGAATAGGGCTGGGGTTCGGGGTGTTCCACAGGGCAGCTCCTCGTCTGGCGGTGGCGGGCTCGCACGCCCTTGCCGCCGGGTTGGTTCTTCCAGGGCCGTTCGGGGTTGCTCGGGCCTCCGGCGTCGCACCGCCGGGGGCCCATTCCCTTCTCGCGAGCAGCAGGCCGCCGCGAGGGAACACGGACAGTACGTCCACGCCTGGCCACAGTCCAGCGCTTCTGTGTCAGCTCCGCGCAGAACGGCCTGCTATGTTGTCCGGCCCTCACGCGGCCAGCCCCAGCAGATTGAGCAGATCCGCGGTCACCACGCGGTACGCCTTACCCAGGCGCAGGACCTTGCACGGGTACTCGCCCCGCTTGGCCAGCTCATAGCCCTTGCTGCGCCCGAGACCCAAAGCACGGTTCCCGGTGTCCAGGTCAACGGCCGCCGGCAGAGCCAACAGCTCCTCCCGCCCCATCCCCGCAAGCCTGCTTCCCGTCGTGTTGTCGCGCACGCAGCGCTCCTCTCGTACAGCCGTCGGCGAACGTGGTCATCACGTCCGGCTCCGGGCTACGAGAAGCAAGTGTGATCGAGCTACTGTGTCGCCATGACACAACACGGATTCGATGATGAAGACGAGGACGACGTCCCCGAGTGGGTGGACCAGGTCATGGCGACCGTGGCCAAGGAGGTGAGACGACGCAGGAAGGAGTTGGGGATGAGTGCACAGAGCCTGGCCGATGCCTGCGAGGAGATCGGCCATCCGATCCCGCGCAACGTGATCGCCAACATGGAGTCCGGTCGCCGAGCCAGCCTCCCCCTGGTCGACGTCATGGTGCTGGCCGAGGCGCTCCACACCAGCCCGATCTGCCTGATCTACCCCGTCGGCTACGTCGAAGAGGTCCAGAGGCTCCCCCTGCGGCACAGCGAGCAGACCTGGGACGCCATGCGGTGGTTCACCGGCGCCGTACCCGGTGAACCGCTCGCTCTGGACCTCATGCTGCGCCTGTTCCACCAGCACGAGAGCGAGCAGCGGGCCTTGCACGCGGCCGAGTCCAGCGAGCAGGACGAAGCCTGGAAGGCCAAGTCGGCCAGCGACGCCGCTCAACGCGAAGAGGCCCTCAGCGCCCAAGCCTTCTACGCCGAGCGGGCCGCGCTCGCCAAGGAGCGGCTGCGCCGCCTCCGTGCCTCGATCCGGGAGGAGGGCGGCACGCCGCCGACGCTGCTGCCCTCCCGGTTCGCGAGCCCATTCGACGACAACAACCACCTGGAGGAAGACTTTTGAAGGGTTCCACCTACCGCCGTTGCTCCTGCCGTGACCCCAAGACCGGCAAGGAGCTCGGCGCTTCCTGCCCCAAGCGCAACAGCAGGAATCACTGCACGTACTCCATACGCCAGGAGCTGCCGCCCCGTGAGGACGGCAGCCGACGATCCTTCGCACGTGGCGGGTATGGCAGCCTCAAGGCCGCCCAGGCCGACCTCGACCATGTCCGTGCCCTCCTGGGGCTCGCAGAGTCTGACGACCGCGAGGGCATAGAGCTGATCGCCGCGATGCTGGCAGAGGTCAGCGGCGAGAAGCTGCCCTTGCCGGACGTGGAGGAGACCCGGCGCCGGCTCAGGGCTGGTCAGGATCTCATCGGCAGCCTGACGGTGGCCGAGTGGCTGGACCGGTGGCTCGCCGGCAAGCGCATCCGGAAGTCGGGTATCAGCCGGTACGAGACCGACGTCCGCGTGCACCTCAAGCCGCACATCGGCCACCGGCGTCTCGACCGGCTGCGCGTCAGCCACCTCAGCGACATGTTCACCGCCATCACTGACGCCAACGCCGAGATCCTGGAGCAGAACGCCCAGCGACGCGCGGCGGTCGAGGAGTTGGCGACCGTCCCGTGGAAGGGTGTGGCGAACCGCGCCCGCCGCAAGGCCATGAAGGCCGCGATCGACGCCATGCCGCCCTTCCGCCGGGTCACCGGACCGGCCACGCGCCAGCACATCAAGGCCACCCTCCGCGCGGCCCTGAACGACGCGATCGGGCAGCAGATCATCACGTTCAACCCGGCGGCCCACGTCGAGATCGACCCTGTGCGCAAGCCGAAGGCTCTCGTGTGGACGGACGAGCGGGTCGCCAAGTGGGAGCAGACCGGCGAGAAGCCGTCCCCCGTGATGGTCTGGACGCCAGAACAGACCGGCGCCTTCCTCGACTTCGTCGCCGAGGACCGGCTGTACGCGATGTGGCACCTGATCGCGTTCCGAGGGCTGCGGCGAGGTGAGGCGTGCGGGCAGCCGTGGTCGGAGACCAACCTCGACCGGCACGCCCTCACGGTCACCGGCCAGCTCGTCCAGGACGGCTGGGACGTCGAGGCGTCCGAACCGAAGACGGACAGCGGCTTCCGCGTCGTGGCCCTGGACGACGACACCGTCCACGTCCTGAAGCGGCACCGCGAGCAGCAGGAGGCCGACCGCGCCGAGTGGGGCTCGGCCTGGGTGAACACCGGGCTCGTCTTCACCCAGAAGGACGGCTCCTGGCTCCACCCGGGCAAGGTCACCGACCTCTTCGAGCGCCTCGTCGCCGCCTCCGGCCTCCCGCCGATCCGGCTGCACGACCTGCGCCACGGCGCCGCCACGCTCATGCTGGCCGCCGATATCGACATCAAGATCGTGTCGGACACCCTCGGGCACAGCGACACCCGGATCACGCGCGACATCTACCAGAGCGTGCTCCCCCACGTCGGCAAGAGCGCCGCCGAGGCCACCGCCAAGCTGGTCCCCCTCCAACGCAAGGCCGACCAGGAGGAGCAGGCCCGGAAGGCCGCCAAAGAGGCGAAGAAGGCCGAGAAGGGGAAGGCCAAGGGGAAGAAGAAGGGCAAGGCCAAGAAGGCCGCACGCAAGGGCTGACAGCCGCTCCGCTCACGCATCGCTCACGCAAGCACTTCCACGCCATCCCCGTCGCGCGGCTCGGCCGGCCCCGGGCATGAAAAAACCCCAGGTCACGGCGAGTGAGTCCTGGGGTTAATCCGAGCCGCCTTCGGGATTCGAACCCGAGACCTACGCATTACGAGTGCGTTGCTCTGGCCATCTGAGCTAAGGCGGCGCGCGTCCCGCACCTATGGTGCGATCAGCAACGACAGCAAGTCTACACAGTTTCCGGGGGTGCTCCGCACACCCCTCCTCGGGGGGCGTGCGGAGCGGGGAGGAAGGGCTTGAGCTGGGGTTACGCGCAGCGCTTTGCGGTGCGGGAGGCGTGGCCGCGCAGGAGGTAGGCGTTGATCGTGTCGTCCACGCAGCGGCTGCCCCGGCCGTACGCCGTGTGTCCGTCGCCCTCGTAGGTGAGCAGGCGGCCCGAGGAGAGCTGGGAGGCGAGGGCCTTGGCCCAGCGGTAGGGGGTGGCCGGGTCGCGGGTCGTGCCGGTGACGATGATCGGGGCGGCGCCCTTCGCCTCGATGCGGTGGGGCTTGCCCGTGGCCTTGACGGGCCAGTACGCGCAGTTCAGGGACGCCCAGGCGAGGCCCTCGCCGAAGACGGGGGAGATCTTCTCGAAGGCGGGGAGGGCGGACTCCACCTCCTTGGGCGAGGTGAAGGCCGGCGGGAGGTCGAGGCAGTTCACGGCCGCGTTGGCGTACATGAGGTTCGAGTACGCGCCGTCGCCGTTCCGCTCGTAGTAGCTGTCGGAGAGGGACAGCAGCACCGAGCCGTCGCGGTCGCGCATGGCCGCCGCGAGGGCGTCGCGGAGCTGCGGCCACGCCGACTCGTCGTACATCGCGGCGATCACGCCCGTCGTGGCGAGCGCCTCGCCGAGCTTGCGGCCGCCGGCCGGGCCCGGGTCGCCCGCCGGGATCGGGGCGCGGTCCAGGGTCCTGAAGAAGCCCTTCAGGCGGCGGGCCGCGTCCGCGGGGTTCTTCGTGCCGAGGGGGCAGTCCCGCCGCCGCACGCAGTCCTTCGCGAAGGACCGGAAGGCCGTCTCGAACCCCGCCGTCTGCTCCTCGTTCATGCGCCGGGCCGGGATCGACGGGTCCATCGCGCCGTCCAGGACCAGCCGCCCTACCCGGTCAGGGAAGAGCCCCGCGTACGTCGCGCCGAGGAACGTGCCGTACGACGCCCCGACGTACGTCAGCCTCCCGTCGCCGAGCACCGCGCGCAGGATGTCCATGTCCCGGGCCGCCTCCACCGTCGACACGTGGCCGAGGATGTCCCCGGAGCGCCGCGCGCAACCCGCCGTGAACTCCTTGTAGGCGGCGACGAGGTCCTCCGCCTCCTTGGGCGTGTCCGGCGTCACGTCCGTCTGCGTGTACCGGTCCATCTCGCGGTCGTTCAGGCAGGTGACCGGCTCGCTGCGGGCCACGCCGCGCGGGTCGACCGCCACCATGTCGTACCGGGCGCGGACCTTCTCGGGGTAGCCGAGCGCCGCGAACGACTGGAGGTAGCCGATCGCCGAGCCGCCCGGGCCCCCCGGGTTGACCAGGAGCGAGCCCAGGCGCGCGTCCTTCTGGCCCGTCGCCCGCTTGCGCGACACCGCGAGGCGTACGTCGCCCGCGCCCGGCTTCGCGTAGTCCCGCGGCGCGCGCAGCGTCGCGCACTCGAAGCCCGGCACCCCGCACTCACGCCAGCTCAGCTTCTGGCCGTAGTACGACGCCAGCCCCTTGGGCGTGGCCCGCGGCAGCGCGGCCAGGGCCACGTCCGTCGACGCGCCACCGCCGGAACCGCCCGGCGAGCAGGCGGTGACGCCGGGGGTGGCGGCGAGCAGCAGGCCGGCGGTCAGCAGCGACAGGGCGGCTCTGCGGCGTGGCGGGCGGGGGTGGTCGGGGAGGCCGGGGCGAACGGCGCGGCTGGTGGTTCCCATCCGGCGAGGGTAACCCTGCGGGTTCAGGCGATCACTCCGTGTTCTCTTGTGGGTGACGGAATCTCTTGGGTGACGGGTTCCCTTGGGAGTAACGGGTTCCCTCGTTCCCTTGTGGGCGGCGGTGACTTCCTGTTGAGGGTGGCCCGGTGACGTGGGGCGTCCGTTCATGCGTTCGCCCGTTGCCCTGTTGACCCGTTCCCCCTGTGCACCCGCTGCCCTGTTGACCTGCCCGCTGGCGGGCGCCGGGCGTGCCGGGCGCTGCCCGCCCCCAGGTGAGCCGCTGGTCCGCAGGCCCCTGCCCGGGGCCCGTGCGGCGGCCCGCTCAGCCCGCCCGCAGCGCCACCGTCATCGCCTCCACCGCGAGCAGCGGTGCCACGTTGCGGTCCAGCGCCGTGCGGCAGGCGCTGATGGCCTCGATGCGGCGCAGCGTCGACTCGGGGCTCGTGCCGCGCGCTATGCGCTCCAGCATGTCCCGCACCTCCGTGTTGGCGAGCGGCACCCGGGAGCCGAGCTGGAGGGCGAGGACGTCCCGGTAGACCCCGGTCAGGTCGACGAGGGCCAGGTCGAGGCTGTCGCGCTGACTACGGGTCCTGCGGCGCTTCTGCTTGTCCTCCAGCTCCTTCATCACCCCGGCGGTACCGCGCGGCATCCGGCCGCCCTGCGCCGCGCCGAGCGCCGTCTTCAGGTCCTCGGTCTCCTTGACGTCGACGTCCTCGGCGACCTGCTTGGCCTCCTCGGCCGCCGTGTCGATCAGCTCCTGCGCGGCCCTCAGGCAGCCACCGATGTCCTCGACCCGCAGCGGCAGCTTCAGCACGGCGGCACGGCGCTGCCGCGCGCGCTCGTCGGTGGCGAGCTGGCGGGCGCGGCCGATGTGCCCCTGGGTGGCGCGGGCGGCGGCCGCGGCGGCGTCCGGCTCGATGCCGTCGCGGCGTACGAGCATGTCGGCGACCGCCTCCACCGACGGCGTGCGCAGCGTCAGGTGGCGGCAGCGGGAGCGGATCGTGGGCAGCACGTCCTCCAGGGAGGGCGCGCAGAGCAGCCACACGGTGCGCGGGGCGGGCTCCTCCACGGCCTTCAGGAGTACGTTCCCCGCGCCCTCGGTCAGGCGGTCGGCGTCCTCCAGGACGATGACCTGCCACCGGCCGCCGGCGGGTGAGAGCTGGGCGCGGCGGACCAGCTCACGGGTCTCCTTGACGCCGATGGAGAGCAGGTCGGTGCGGATCACCTCCACGTCCGCGTGCGTACCGATGAGGCTCGTGTGGCAGCCGTCGCAGAAGCCGCAGCCGGGCTCCCCGCCGAGCGCGCGGTCGGGGCTCACGCACTGCAGGGCGGCGGCGAAGGCCCGGGCGGCCTCGGCCCGGCCGGAGCCGGGCGGGCCCGTGAACAGCCAGGCGTGCGTCATCTTCGACGACTCGGGCGGCGGGGCCGCGGTGTCGGCCGCGGTGACCAGGGTGTCGGCGTCACGCGCGGCGGCCGCGAGCTGGGCGCTCACCTTCTCCTGGCCCACCAGGTCGTCCCATACCGGCATGGGTCACCGCCTTTGCCTTGCCGTTGCCGCTGTTGCCGCCGTGCCGTCGTGACGGGCATCGCGCCGCGGGGAGCACCCCGGGCCACCGCCGCCCGGCAACACCACCGGGCCACGGCCGCCGGGCCGCGCGCTCCTCGCGTCCGCCGCGCCACGTCGCCGTCCGTAACGTCGTCGTCCGTAACGTCGTCGTCCGTAACGTCGTCGTCCGTAACGTCGTCGTCCGTCACGCTGTCGTCGCGCTTCGTCCGTCACGCTGCCTGTCGGAATCTCTGTCGGAAATCATTGTGGGGCACGGCACTGACAACGCCGTCCACGGCTGGCCTGACCTGCGCTTTCGCCGTCGTCTCCGGCCATCGGGCCCTCAGCTCGGGCGGCAGCCGTCCCGCGCGGCGGCGACCACCCGGCGGACCCGCCGGCCCCACCGAGCCCCCAGGCCCCACCGAGCCACCTAGCCCGAACCGACCCGAGGCGGCGAAGCCCACCCCGGGCCGGGCCGCCGCCGGTCAGCGCCGACGCCGCCTGCCCTTGTCCTCCGGCTCGTCCTCGTGCGACCCGAGCAGTTCGTCCGCCAGCGACGGCTCCTCGTCCGCCGTCGTCCCCTCCGCCCAGGCGGGGCGGTCGCCACCGAGCGGAGTGCCGTTCTCGTCGACCTGCGGGAGCTCGCGCGTACGGTCGTCCGGGCCCAGGTCGTCCGGGCCCACCTCGTTCCGTGCGGGCCGCTCGTCGCGGAAGAACCCCGGCGGCACCTTGTCCGACACGTCCCGGACGACCGGGGCCTCGCCGCGGGCGGCCGGTGCCTCGCCCCGTACCGGCGGCGGGGCGGCCCCGTCCCGCACCGGCGGCAGCACCGCCGTCTCGTCGGCCGCGCCGGGCTCCGGCACCCGCGGCAGCACGGCCGTCTCGTCCGCGGCGCCCGGCTCCGGCACCCGCGGGAGTACAGCGGTCTCCTCGGCGGAAGCGGACACTCCGGGCTCCGTGGCCCGGGGCAGCTTCGTGGTCTCGTCGGCGGCGCGCAGCGTGTTCGGGTCCACGACCGGCGTCTGCACGGTCGTCTCGTTGTCGGGCGCGGCCGGCGCCTGCTCCTCTGCGGGAGCCGGGGCCGGGGCAGCGGCAGCCTCCTGGGGAGCCGGAGCGGCCTTCCCCGAGGCCGAAGCCGAAGCCGAAGCCGGAGCAGCGGACGAAGCCCCAGCCCCCGTCGAAGCCGCAGCCCCAGTCGCCCCGGCCCCAGTCGAAGAAGCCGCAGCCGAAGCCCCAGCCGAGGGCGCCTTCGCCGGCGGCACCGGAGGCGGTGTCACGGCCGACGCCGCGGCGGACGAGGCCGCCGCCTCCGCGAGCCGCCGCGCCTCCTCGGCCCGCCGCAGGGCCTCCTCGGCCTTGCGCTGCTTCTCCAGGCGCCGGGCCTCCGCCTCGGCCCGCAGCCGCGCTTCCTCCTCGGCCTTGCGCCGGGCCTCTTCCTCGGCGCGCCTGCGCGCCTCCTCCTCGGCCTTGCGCCGGGCGTCCTCCTCGGCGCGCCGCCGCGCCTCCTCCTCGGCCTTGCGGCGGGCCTCCTCGGCGCGCCGCCGGGCCTCCTCCGCCTGGCGTTCGGCCTCGCGGCGCTGGGCCTCCTCCAGCTCGCGCCGCTTGCGCTCCTCCTCCTCGGCGCGCAGCTTGGCGAGCAGCTCCTGGCGTTCGCGCTCCTTGCGCTCCTCCTCGGCCTTGCGCGCCGCCTCCTCCTCGGCGCGGCGCCGGGCCTCCTCCTCGGCCTTGCGGCGCGCCTCCTCCTGGGCCTTGATCTCGGCCTCGGAGAGCGGCAGGACGACGTCGAGGCGATGCCGGATGACGGTCGTGACGGCCTCGGGCTCCTGGGCGGCGTCGACGACGAGGTAGCGCCCGGGGTCCGCGGCGGCCAGCGTGAGGAAACCGGACCGCACGCGCGCGTGGAACTCGGCGGGCTCGGACTCCAGGCGGTCGGGCGCCTCCGTGAAGCGCTCCCGCGCGGCCTCGGGTGACACGTCGAGCAGAACGGTCAGATGCGGTACGAGGCCACCGGTGGCCCACCGGTTGATGCGGGCCACCTCCGTGGGCGACAGGTCGCGGCCCGCGCCCTGGTAGGCCACGGACGAGTCGATGTACCGGTCGGAGATGACGACGGCCCCGCGCGCGAGGGCGGGCCGTACGACGGTGTCGACGTGCTCCGCGCGGTCGGCGGCGTACAGCAGCGCCTCGGCGCGGTGCGAGAGGCCCGCGGAGGAGACGTCGAGCAGGATGGAGCGCAGCCGCTTGCCCACGGGCGTGGCGCCCGGCTCGCGCGTCACGACGACCTCGTGGCCCTTGGCGCGGATCCACTCGGCGAGCGCCTCGGCCTGGGTGGACTTCCCGGCGCCGTCGCCGCCCTCCAGGGCGATGAAGAAGCCGGACCCCGCGGGCACGGGCACCGGGTCGTCGCCGCCGCGCAGCGCGTCCCGCAGGTCGTGGCGGAGCGGCACGCCCTGGCGGTCGTCGGCCTTGGCCAGGACCAGCGCGGCCACCGGCAGGAGCAGCGCGCCGACCAGCATCAGCGTGAAGGCGGCGCCCCCGTGGTCGAACACGAATTTGCCGTTGACCATGCGGTGCGGCCCGATGACGGCGGCCAGCAGTGGCGCCACCAGGGCGGCGAGCGCCACGAAGAGGCGTACGGTCGCCTGGAGGTGCTCGGTGGTACGGCCCCTGCGGTAGTCCTCGACCTCCTGGTCGAGCAGCGCGTGCCCGGTGTTCGCGGCGACGCCCGCCGCGACGCCCGCGAGCAGCAGGATCAGGAGCACGGTCGTCAGGTCCGGCACGAGGCCGGCGGCGAGCAGCGCGACACCGGTCATGGCGATGGCGAGGGCGAGCAGCCGGCGGCGCGACAGGGACGGCAGCAGGGACGGCGCCAGGCGGATCCCGGCGGCGGTGCCCCCGGTCAGCGCGAAGACGAACAGGCCGTACGTGACGGGCCCGCCCTGGAGGTCCTTGGCGTGCAGCACGGCGACCGCGACCGCCGCGGCGACCGCCCCGGCGACGGCCGTGCAGGCCGCGACGAGCAGCGGGATCGCACCGGTGCGGCCCTTGTCGGGCCCGTTGCCGGTACGGGGCCTGCGCAGGCCCTCCAGGGGGCTGCGCGGGCGGGGCGTCTGGGTGCCGGGCAGCGCGAGGGTGTACACGACGGCCGCGGACGCGGCGAAGAGCCCGGCCGCGACGAACGCGGCGAGGGCCACCTGGTGGGCGTCGAACCAGTCGACGCCCGCACCCAGCAGGTTGCTCACCAGCGTGACCCCGACGAGCGCCACGGCGGCCACCGGCAGCGCGACGAATCCCGTACGCAGCGACAGGCGCCGCAGGGCGTCCAGGTGGTCCGGCAGCGGGCGTACGGCGGCGCCCTCCGGCGGGGGCGTGGGCAGCAGCGCGGGCGCGGCGCTCTCCCGGGCGACCGTCCAGAAGCGCTCGCTGACGCCGACGACGAAGGAGGTGACGAGGAGCATCGCGAGCGCGTTGCCCTCCGTCCAGTTGATCCACAGGGGGGCGCAGACGAGGAGCGCGGCCCGTACCCCGTCGGCGCCGATCATGGTCCAGCGGCGGTCGAGCGGTCCGTCGGGCGAGGTGAGCGTCGTCAGCGGGCCGAGCAGCACCGCCCCGAAGAGCAGGGTGGCCAGCACGCGCGTACCGAAGACCGCGGTGACGGCGACGGCGACCCCGCGGTAGCCCCCGCCGAAGGCCCCCTCCGCGATGGCGGCCTGGAGGGTCAGGACGACGAGGACGAGCAGGGCCAGGGCGTCACCGACGCTCCCCGCGAGGTGCGCGGTCCACAGCCGCCTGAGCTGCGGTACGCGTAGCAGGGCACGCACGGCGCGTTCGCGGGAGTCCGCGACCAGCGAGTCGTCGGGAGCCGTGGTCATGGCGGGTGGCTGCTCGGCACGCGTCATCCGTCCAGCCTATCCGGACGCCGCCCCTCCCAGACGTAGCGCCCGAACATACGGACACCGCCTGCGAGAGGGCCGTCAGCGCCCCGCTTGGGCCACGCGCCCCCTACACGGATGCGCACGCCCCGGGACCGGAGCGGCGTGTCGCGGGACCGGAGCGGCGCGCGCCCCGGCCACGAGGCCACCCGCGAGCCCCGGCCGCGACCGTCCACGAGCGCGGCTCCGAACCGAGCACCCCGGACCAGCAGCGCACCCCGGACACGCGGCGCGGCCCGGACCCGCGGGACGGCCCGGACCCGCGACCCAGGTCACCACCTGGTCACGCTCGCCCGGGCGCCCCTCGATCAGCCGACTCGATCAGCCGACTCGTCAGCCGACTCGATCAGTCGCCCGATCAGTCAGTCGATCAATCGCCCGATCAGTCGGTCGTCTCCGCAGCCGCCGTCTTCTTGGCGGCGGTCTTCTTCGCGGCGGTCTTCTTCGCGGTGGCGGTGCCGGTCGCGCTCGCAGCCGTCTTCTTGGCAGCGGTCTTCTTGGCGACCGTCTTCTTGGCAGCGGTCTTCTTGGCCGCCGTCTTCTTCGCGGGAGCCTTCTTCGCCGCCTTCTTGGCGGTCTTCTTCGCGGGGCCCTTGGCCCGCTTCTCCGCGAGCAGCTCGAAGCCGCGCTCGGGGGTGATCTCCTCCACGGAGTCGGCCGCCCGCAGCGTCGCGTTCGTCTCGCCGTCCGTCACGTACGGGCCGAAGCGCCCGTCCTTGACGACGACCGGCTTCCCGCTGACCGGGTCCTCGCCGAGCTCCTTGAGCGGCGGCTTGGCGGCCGCGCGGCCGCGCTGCTTCGGCTTGGAGTAGATCTCCAGGGCCTCGTCGAGCGTGATGGTGAAGAGCTGGTCCTCGCTCTCCAGGGAGCGCGAGTCCGTGCCCTTCTTCAGGTACGGGCCGTAGCGGCCGTTCTGCGCGGTGATCTCCACGCCCTCGGCGTCGGTGCCCACGACGCGCGGGAGCGACATCAGCTTGAGGGCGTCCGCGAGGGTGACGGTGTCCAGGGACATCGACTTGAAGAGCGAGGCCGTGCGCGGCTTGACCGCGTTCTTGCCGGTCTTCGGGGTGCCCTCGGGGAGCACCTCGGTGACGTACGGGCCGTAGCGGCCGTCCCTGGCGATGATCTCGCGGCCCGTCTCCGGGTCCGTGCCGAGCTGGAAGTCGCCGCTCGGCTTGGCGAGCAGCTCCTCCGCGTACTCGACGGACAGCTCGTCGGGCGCCAGGTCGTCGGGGATGTCGGCGCGCTGGTGGTTCTCGGAGTCCTTCTCGCCGCGCTCGATGTACGGGCCGTAGCGGCCGACGCGCAGCACGATGTCGTTGCCGACGGGGAAGGACGACACCTCGCGGGCGTCGATGGCGCCGAGGTCGGTGACGAGCTCCTTCAGACCGCCGAGGTGGTCGCCGTCGCCGTTCCCGGCGTCCGCGGCGCCACCGGCGGGCTCGCCCTCGCCGAAGTAGAAGCGGCGCAGCCACGGCACGGCCTGCGCCTCGCCGCGCGCGATGCGGTCGAGGTCGTCCTCCATCCTGGCGGTGAAGTCGTAGTCGACGAGCCGCCCGAAGTGCTTCTCCAGGAGGTTGACCACGGCGAAGGACAGGAAGGACGGCACCAGGGCCGTGCCCTTCTTGAAGACGTAGCCGCGGTCCAGGATCGTGCCGATGATCGACGCGTACGTCGACGGGCGGCCGATCTCGCGCTCTTCCAGCTCCTTGACCAGGGAGGCCTCGGTGTAGCGGGCCGGGGGCTTCGTGGCGTGGCCGTCGACGGACATGTCGTCGGCGGACAGCGCGTCGCCCTCGGAGACCTGCGGCAGGCGGCGCTCGCGGTCGTCCAGCTCGGCGTTGGGGTCGTCGGCGCCCTCGACGTACGCCTTGAGGAAGCCGTGGAAGGTGATGGTCTTGCCGGACGCGCTGAACTCGGCGTCGCGGCCGTCGGCGGCCCGGCCGGCGATCTTGACGGTGACGGAGTTGCCCGTCGCGTCCTTCATCTGGGAGGCGACGGTCCGCTTCCAGATCAGCTCGTAGAGGCGGAACTGGTCACCGGTGAGGCCGGTCTCGGCGGGCGTGCGGAAGCGGTCGCCCGAGGGCCGGATGGCCTCGTGCGCCTCCTGCGCGTTCTTGACCTTGCCGGCGTACGTACGCGGCTTGTCGGGCAGGTAGTCGCCGCCGTAGAGCTGCGTGACCTGGGCGCGGGCCGCCGCGACCGCCGTGTCGGACAGGGTCGTGGAGTCCGTACGCATATAGGTGATGAAGCCGTTCTCGTACAGCTTCTGCGCGACCTGCATGGTGGCCTTCGCGCCGAAGCCGAGCTTGCGCGAGGCCTCCTGCTGCAGCGTCGTCGTACGGAACGGCGCGTACGGCGAGCGGCGGTACGGCTTGGACTCGACGGAGCGGACCGCGAAGTCCGTGTGCTCCAGGGCGGCGGCCAGCGCGCGGGCGTTGGCCTCGTCCAGGTGCAGGGTGTTCGGGCTCTTGAGCTGCCCGAGCGAGTCGAAGTCGCGGCCCTGGGCGACGCGCCTGCCGTCGACCGTGGTGAGGCGGGCCACCAGCTGGGAGGGGTCGCTCCGGTCGCCGGCGCGGCCGGTGCCGAAGGTGCCCGTGAGGTCCCAGTACTCGGCGGAGCGGAAGGCGATGCGCTCGCGCTCGCGCTCGACGACGAGCCGGGTGGCGACGGACTGCACGCGCCCGGCCGAGAGCCGCGGCATGACCTTCTTCCACAGCACCGGCGAGACCTCGTAGCCGTACAGGCGGTCGAGGATGCGGCGGGTCTCCTGGGCGTCGACCATGCGCTGGTTGAGCTCGCGCGGGTTGCGCACGGCGCCCTGGATGGCGTCCTTGGTGATCTCGTGGAACACCATGCGCTTGACGGGGACCTTCGGCTTGAGCACCTCCAGGAGGTGCCAGGCGATGGCCTCGCCCTCGCGGTCCTCATCGGTGGCGAGGAAGAGCTCGTCGGACTCCTTCAGCAGGTCCTTGAGCTTCTTGACCTGGGCCTTCTTGTCGGCGTTGACGACGTAGATGGGCTGGAAGTCGTGCTCGACGTCCACGCCGAGGCGGCGCACCTCGCCGGTGTACTTCTCGGGGACCTCAGCGGCGCCGTTGGGAAGGTCACGGATGTGCCCGACGCTCGCCTCGACGGTGTAGCCGGGGCCGAGGTAGCCCTTGATCGTCTTCGCCTTGGCAGGCGACTCGACGATGACGAGTCGGCGGCCGCCCTGTGCGGTCTCGCTGGTCGGGGACAACTTCGCTCTTCTCTCCGGTCGACGCTCGGTTGGCAGTGCGGTGCCGGCGCCCCCAGAGGGGTGCCGTGACGGCGCTCGCGGTCACGCTGTCGCTGACGGCGCGTGCGGTTGCGCTGTCGCTGCGGAGTGTGACGGTACATCCCGCCCCCGTGTCAAACGGGAAAAGCCCGCAACGGCCACTCGAACGGTAACCCGACTACCGTCATTCCTGCCGCCTGGGCTGGCCCCCGGCCGTGAACGGGGTCCCGGGCCCGCGCTCACGCGGCGTCCGTCACCCGGATGGCCGTTCGTCGCGCTGCGCGCCCGTCCGCCCTCGCCGGAGCGGCCGGAACCGAGCTGGCCCGGCGTTTCGAAGGCAGGCCGGGGGCTTGGCCCGTGGTCCCGTGCGGGGTGCCCGGTCCGGGAACGGACCGGTCCGGACCGGTCCGGGACGTCCCTGCCGGGCACCGGGGACCGGCGTCGCGGCCGCCCGCCAAGTCTCACACGCGTGTGAAGGACCACACCGCCAGGACCAGGGCGGCGCAGCCCGCCAGGGTGGCCAGGGTCGCCGCGGCGGTCTGGTGCACTCCGTGCGCCACCGGCGCGCGGTGGGCGACCCGGGTGCCGGTCCACACCAGCAGCGCGGCTCCGAACAGCGCGAACACCGTCCCGGCGAAGATCGCTGGTCCGCTCTCCATGACCTGGCCTCCCGAGCCCTCCGGCACGTGCCCCCTCGCGGGTGCCCCGGCTGCGGACGCTGGCACGCCCAGGCGGCGGAAGCGGGAAATCCGAGTGAACGGCGGACTGCGGAACGGACCGACAATGGCTGGTTCCCGACCCGGAAGGGCTGGCTCCGGGTGGGTACGGAGATCGGTTCCGGTGTGGTGACGGGTGGTGGTCACGGTATGTGCGTCGGGTGTTTACGGGGTGTAGGGGGCGCGGTGGGTGAGTGGGCGGGGTGGGTTGGTGGGTTGGCGGGTTGGGGTGGGCGGCGTCGGGCGCGGGGTGCGCTGGCGGGCGGGCTTCGGGCTCGGGCGGGGTGCCCTGGCGGGCGCCGCACACGGGTCGGGTGCCACGGCAGGAGGGAGCTGCGCTCGAAGGGGTGCCCTGGCGGGCGGGTGCGGGTGCCTGGCGGGCCGGCTCCGCGCTCGGGCGGGGCACCACGGCAGGCGGGCACCCCGCCCGGAGCCCACCCCGGCCGGGAGCAACTACCGTCCCACCGGCTCCAGGAACCCCTGCTCCACCAGGAGCCGGATCTGGGCCGGGGTGCGGTCCCGGAGCGCCACCGGTTCCTCGCCCGTGAGCTGGGCGATGGCGTCCAGGATGCGGCCGGCGCTGAGCGTGCCGTCACACACGCCCGCAAAGCCCGCGCCCACCGTGTCCACCTTCGTCGCGCGCCGCATCCCGCGGTGCTGGCGCAGCACCACGTGCTCCGGGTCCTCCGCGCCGGGCAGGCCGACCTGCTCCTGCATCACTTCGGCGGCGAGGGTGAAGTGGTCGGCGAGCAGCGCGGCGTCGTCGTGCGTGCGCAGGTAGTCCTGGCGGGCGAAGTGGGCCCGTACCGTCTCGCCGAGGGGCTGCTCGACGGGGTGCGGCCATTCCTCGATCGTCACGGACGGCTCCGCCGACCCGGACCTGCGCAGCGTGATCCAGCCGAAGCCGACGCCCTTGGTCCCGCGGGCCTCGAACTCGTCGAGCCACGCGTCGTACCGCGCCGCGTACTCCGCCGGGTCGGTGCGGTGGTCCCCGGCGTCGCGCAGCCACAACTCCGCGTACTGCGTGATGTCCTGCACCTCGCGCTGGACGATCCAGGCGTCACAGCCGCGCGGCACCCAGGAGCGGACGCGCTCGGTCCACTCCTCGCCCTCCACGTGCTGCCAGTTCGCCAGGAACTGCGCGTACCCCCCTTCGTTCAGCCTGTCCCCCGCCTGCTGAACGATCGAGCGGCACAGATCGTCCCCGCCCATCCCGCCGTCCCGGTACGTCAGCCGGGCGCCCGGCGAGATCACGAACGGCGGGTTCGACACGATGAGGTCGTACGTCTCCCCGGCCACGGGCTCGTACAGTGAACCCTCCCGCAGGTCCGCCCCCGGCGCGCCGGAGAGCGCGAGCGTGAGCCGTGTGCAGTGCAGGGCGCGCGGGTTGAGGTCCGTCGCCGTGACCCGCGTCGCGTGCCGAGCGGCGTGCAGCGCCTGGATGCCGGACCCCGTACCCACGTCAAGGGCGCTGGCCACAGGCGTACGCACCGTGATCCCGGCGAGCGTCGTGGAGGCTCCGCCGACGCCGAGCACCACCCCTTCGTCGCGGCTCCCGATGCCCCCGGCCCCGCCGACCGCGCACCCCAGGTCGGACACGATGAACCAGTCCTCGCCGTCGGGCCCGCCGTACGGCCGTACGTCGACGGTCGCCCTGAGCCCCGCGCCACCACCCTCCCCGGGGAGCCCGTCCGCGCCCTCCACCAGCCAACCGCTCTCCAGGAGAGGCTCGACGGGCAGTACGCGCTCCACGCGCGCGCGGGGCACGGAACGCTGCAACAGGAAGAGCCGCACGAGCGTCTCCAGGCCGCCGTCACCCCGCGTGGCCCGCAGCGCGGGCACGGTCTCGCTGCGCGCGAGCGCGGCGTACGCGGACGCCCCCAGGAGTTCGAGCAGCCCGTCGGCGGTGAAGTCGGCCCCGAGCAGGGCCTCCCTCAGGCGCGCGGTGACATCGGAACGTTCGGACGAAGGCAGACGGTTACTCACGTCCACATTGTGACCCGCTTTCAGGCCCGCGGTCCGCGCACGACGCCCGCGACCACCGTACGTACGACCTTCTCGACGGCCTCGGCCTCCGGAGGTACGCCCTTCCGGTCGGCGAACAGCAGGTGCCCGGCCCCGATCAGCGTGGGCGCGAGCGCGTCGATGTCGGCGTCGGCCGCGATCCGGCCGCGGTCGCGCTCGGCGGTCAGATACGAGGCGATCATGGCGGTCGCCTCCGCCAGCACCGGAACGCCCGTCGGCCGCGCCTGCCGCAGCCGGGCACGCACCTCGTCCCGGGAGGTCACGAGGGACACCACCGCCACGGCCACCGACCCGAACACCTCCGTCAGGGCGCCGCCGAGGTTGCCCACGACGGTGCCGGTGCCGGCGGACCCGCACAGCTCCGCCGCCTGGCGCTCCACGCGGGCGACGCGGTCGAGGACCAGGTCGGCCAGGAAGGCGTCGAAGTCGGCGAAGTGCCGGTGCAGCACCCCCTTGGCGCAGCCCGCCTCCGTCGTGACCGCGCGGCTGGTCAGCGCGCTCGGCCCGTCCCGCAGCAGCACCCGCTCGGCGGCGTCGAAGAGCTGCCCGCGCACGTCACGGATGGCTACGCCTGTGGGCACCGCGCCCCTCCTTGTTCCTTCATGGTTCCCTCATGTTCCTTGCGGCCCGTCGTCAGCGGGAGGGCCGCGTCTTGCTCCATCTTCCTCCGGGGCCCGTCCCTCCTTCCGTGGGCGTCGGGCACGTGCCACCTCCTTGACCAGTGGGCGAACGCCCACTCATAGTGGGCACATGCCCACTCACCCGTCGCACCCCACGCCGCAAGGCCCCCTCCCCGCCCCGGCTCCCCACCAACACCGCCGACTCGCCGAGTCGTTCGGCGCCGACGCCGCCCGCTACGACCGCTCCCGCCCCCGCTACCCCCGCGCCCTGGTGGACCGCGTCCTCGCGGCGAGCCCGGGGCGCGACGTCCTGGACGTCGGTACGGGGACGGGTATCGCCGCCCGGCAGTTCGAGGCGGCCGGCTGCCGGGTGCTCGGCGTGGAGGCGGACGCGCGCATGGCCGCGTGGGCCCGGCGGCGCGGCCTGGCGGTGGAGGTGGCGAGGTTCGAGGACTGGGACCCCGCGGGCCGGTCCTTCGACGCCGTCGTCTCCGGCCAGACCTGGCACTGGGTGGACCCGGACGCGGGCGCGGCACGGGCCGCGCGGGCCCTGCGGCCCGGCGGCCGCCTCGCGGTGTTCTGGAACGCGGGCCGGCCCCCGGCGCCCCTCGTGGAGTCCTTCGCCGAGGTCTACCGCCGCCTCCTGCCGGACTCGCTCGCCGCTCGCCAGTGGACGGCGTCCGACACGGAGGCGTACGCGGCCCTGAGCGCCAAGGCCGCCGACGGGATGCGGGCGGCGGGCGCCTTCCGCGAGCCGGAGCAGTGGCGGTTCGCCTGGGAGCGGCACTACACCCGCGACGAGTGGCTGGACCAGCTCCCCACCACCGGCGGCCACACCCTCCTCCCGGCCGCCCTCCTGGAGCAGGTCCTCGACGGGGTCGGGGCAGCCGTCGACGCGGCCGGGGGCGGCTTCACGATGCGGTACACCACCGTGGCGGTCACGGCGGCGCTCTCCGCGCGCCCGTAGGACCCGTACGCGCGCCGCGCACCCGCACAGAGGCGTACGGAGCGCACACGCGGGGGCGGGCATCCGTACCGGCGTCGGAGGGTGCGGGTGCACGGGCGCGGGTGCACGGGTACGGATGCACGGGTGCGGGTGCACGGGCCCGGCGCGCGGACGCGCAAAAGGGCGCCCCCTTTCGGGAGCGCCCCCAGCAGCGGTGCCGCGGGTCCGTCGTCAGGACGCCGTGGGCGTGCTGTCGGACTTGCAGCTCTCCTGCTCGCGCATGGCCTTGCCGACGTCGCCCGCCTCCAGCTTCTTCTGGGCGGTGTTCTCGCTCTTGCTGAGCTTGCCCAGCTCCTCGGCGATCTTCGCGAGGTCGTCCGCGAAGGCCGACTGGTTCTTGGTGTCGAGCTTGTCGGTCTGCGTCTTGAGGTCCGCGTACGACTTGGAGAGGCCGTCGAGTTCCTTCACCGCGTCGTTCAGCTTCTTCTCGCCGTCGTCGACCGGCGGCGCGCCCGCCTCCTTCAGGGCGGTGCTGCGCTCCTTGTAGGCGTCGGAGATGTCCTGGAACGCCTGTGAGTCGGTCTTCTTCACTTCCTCCGGCGAGCTGTCCTGTGCGGCCTGCCTCTTGATCGCCGCGTTGGCGTCCTTGAGCTTCTTGGACTGCGGGCCGACGGCCGTGTCGCAGACCTTCTTGGCCCAGTCGTCCAGCTTCTTGTCACCGTCGTCGTCCGAGCACCCCGACAGCGCCAGTACCAGTACCGCACCGCCGGACAGTGCGGCCGCGAGCTTCTTGTTCACCGGATTGGTCCCTTCCATGGCTCTCGGCCCCGGAACTTACACGCCGACCGGGCGGCGACCGCACGCCGGGCGTCCGGTAGCCCCGCTATTGCAGCCATTTGCACCAAGGCACGCGGGGCGAGAGAAGGCTCACGACACGCCCGGACCGATCCGGGGAAACGGGGAACGGGCGGCTCCCCAAGAGGCGCCGCCCGTCCGAGGGTTGGAACCGCCGGTGCTACGACACCACCGCCGGGTCCGGCGAACTGGCCACCTTCCCCGGGTTGTCCCCGTCACCGACGGCGATGCCGCGGCGCTTGGAGACGTACACCGCGCCGACGATGACCGCGATGGACAGCACCGCGATCAGGACGCGCATCCCGACGCTCTTGTCCTCGCCGTAGCTGAACTTGACGACGGCGGGCGCGATGAGCAGCGCCACCAGGTTCATCACCTTCAGCAGCGGGTTGATCGCCGGGCCCGCGGTGTCCTTGAACGGGTCGCCGACCGTGTCGCCGATGACGGTCGCGGCGTGGGCCTCGCTGCCCTTGCCGCCGTGGTGGCCGTCCTCGACGAGCTTCTTGGCGTTGTCCCACGCGCCACCGGAGTTGGCCAGGAACACGGCCATCAGGGTGCCCGTGCCGATCGCGCCCGCGAGGAACGCGCCGAGCGCGCCGACGCCGAACGTGAAGCCGACCGCGATGGGCGTCAGGACGGCGAGCAGACCGGGCGTGGTCAGTTCGCGCAGCGCGTCCTTGGTGCAGATGTCGACCACACGGCCGTACTCCGGCTTCTCCGTGTAGTTCATGATCCCGGGGTGCTCGCGGAACTGCCGCCGCACCTCGTACACCACGGCCCCCGCGGACCGCGACACCGCGTTGATCGCCAGCCCCGAGAACAGGAAGACGACCGCGGCGCCGAGGATGAGCCCGACCAGGTTGTTGGGCTGCGAGATGTCCATCACCAGGTTCATGGGCGCGCCGTCGCCGAGCTTCTGGCCGACCTCGTCGGCCGCCTCCGCGATGGCGTCCCGGTACGACCCGAAGAGCGCCGAGGCCGCGAGCACGGCCGTGGCGATGGCGATGCCCTTGGTGATGGCCTTGGTCGTGTTGCCCACGGCGTCCAGGTCGGTGAGCACCTGCGCGCCCGCGCCCTCGACGTCACCGGACATCTCGGCGATGCCCTGCGCGTTGTCCGAGACCGGGCCGAAGGTGTCCATGGCGACGATGACGCCGACCGTGGTGAGCAGGCCGGTACCGGCGAGCGCCACCGCGAACAGCGCGAGCATGATCGACGCGCCGCCCAGCAGGAACGCCCCGTACACCCCGAGCCCGATCAACAGGGCCGTGTAGACCGCCGACTCGAGCCCCACGGAGATCCCCGCAAGCACCACCGTCGCGGGCCCCGTCAGCGACGTCTTGCCGATGTCCCTGACCGGCCGCCGGCTGGTCTCCGTGAAGTAGCCGGTGAGCTGCTGGATGAGCGCGGCGAGGACGATGCCGATGGCGACGGCCACGACCGCGAGGATCCGCGGGTCGCCGGACTTCGCCAGGATCGCCGCGTCCTCGACGCCGTCCAACTTCGCGTACGAGGACGGGAGGTAGACGAAGACCGCCGCGGCCACGAGCGCCAGCGAGATCAGTGCGGAGATGAAGAAGCCGCGGTTGATGGCGGTCATGCCGCTGCGGTCGGAGCGCCGTGGGGCCACGGCGAAGATGCCGATCATCGCGGTCACCACGCCGATCGCCGGGACGATCAACGGGAAGGCGAGCCCGGCGTCACCGAACGCAGCCTTGCCGAGGATCAGCGCGGCCACCAGCGTGACGGCGTACGACTCGAAGAGGTCGGCGGCCATGCCCGCGCAGTCGCCGACGTTGTCGCCCACGTTGTCGGCGATGGTCGCGGCATTGCGCGGATCGTCCTCCGGAATGCCCTGTTCGACCTTGCCGACCAGGTCGGCGCCGACGTCGGCGGCCTTGGTGAAGATGCCGCCTCCGACACGCATGAACATCGCGATGAGCGCGGCTCCGAGGCCGAAGCCTTCGAGCACCTTCGGTGCGTTGGCCGCGTATACGAGCACCACACAGGAGGCACCGAGCAGACCGAGCCCCACCGTGAACATGCCGACGACGCCGCCCGTACGGAAAGCGATCTTCATCGCCTTGTGCGAGACGGCGGTGAGATCCTTTTCCGGCTCTCCTTCCGCCGGTGTCGCCTCCCGCGCGGCGGCGGCCACGCGGACATTGCTGCGCACGGCGAGCCACATACCGATATAGCCGGTGGTCGCCGAGAAGGCCGCGCCGATCAGGAAGAAGACCGACCGGCCGATGCGCTGATTCCAGTCGTCCGCAGGCAGCAGCATGAGCAGGAAGAACACCACGACGGCGAAAACGCCGAGCGTGCGCAACTGCCGCGACAGATAGGCATTCGCGCCTTCCTGCACCGCCGCCGCGATCTTCTTCATGCTGTCGGTGCCCTCGCCGGCGGCGAGCACCTGGCGCACGAGGACCCAGGCGACCGCCAGGGCCGCGATCGCGACGGCCGCGATGACCATCACGATGAGACGGTTGTCGTCCGTCAGTGAAGCACCCGCGAGGATTGAGGGGTGGTCAAGCTGATGAGGGGTAGAAAGCCCCGCCATTCGTCCTCCTTGACGCTTGGGCTGAGCTCAAGATGTGGACGGATTGTAGGGAGCCGGACCTGATCAAAACAGAGCGCCGCAAACCGAATTGGCGCGCAAGCGCGTGTCCGCAAAAGATCGCGCGTGCGGATTGGCCCCGAAAGCGGTAACGCCCCAAAACCATTGACGTCGAGGCCACCCCCTCGCTTCCCCGCTCTCACTCGCCGAAACAGACGACTTCCGGCGCACCACCTTTCCCGCTTGTCACATAAGCAGAAATCTCTGGCGGATTTTACGGCGGGGGCTTTTTTGTCAGGGGGATGCCGTTGCCTCCGAGGACGCTCGCCGTCGCCGTCCGGCGGGGGCCACCGGGCGTGGGGCGCGGAAAGGGGGCAGCCAGCCTGACGGGGGCTCCTGGTCCGTCGGAGTGGTCCGCCGCCACGGCGTCCTCGCCCTCATCCCGGGGCATCCCGGCAGGGACCCTGCGGGGCACTACCTACCGCGCGTGGGTAGAACGCTCGTTCCACGGGCGAGGACGTGGTGCGGGTGGGGGCGACTCATGGCCCGTGAGGGCGGAAGCCCGCGAACGCCACGGCAGAGACGAGTCCCTGACAGCGGACAGCCGTCCGCCACGCGGAGGGCCGCAAGGTCTCGCGTTCGCCAGGACACAAAGCGCCACCAGGGCACGAGGCGCCGCCAGGCCCGCCAAGGACTGAGCCCGTCTGAGGGGAGAGCGCCGCGTCAGGAGCTAGGAAGTCGTCGGCCAGCTCATGCGGATCAGCCCGCCGCTCTCGCTGGACGAGACCTCCACGTCGTCCACGAGGCCGCTGATCACCGCGAGGCCCATCTCGTCCTCGCCCTCGGCCTCGGGATCCTCCGGCAGGGGCCGGCCGTCGGCGGCGGTCGGCACGGTCCGCGGTGCCTCGTCGCCGACCTCGATGGAGAACTGTTTCTCCTCCTCGACCAGAGCCACCCGTACAGGCGCGGTGATCCCCGCGGCCTGGTGCAGCCCCACGGCACGGGTGCAGGCCTCGCCGACCGCGAGCCTGACCTCGTCGAGAACGGCCTCGTCCACTCCGGCCCGTCGCGCCACCGCGGCCGCCACCAGTCGGGCGGTCCTGACGTGCTCGGGCAGCGCGCTGAAGCGGAGTTCAACGGTGGCCCGGCCCCCCGCCGTACTGCCACTCCGGGACTGAGCCCGGAACCCCGGACCGAGCCGGGGCACCGGCTCAGTCGGTGGCCGCGACCGCTTCCTCGACCGAGGTGTGGATCGGGAACACCTTGGTCAAACCGGTGATACGGAAGATCTTGAGAATGCGCTCCTGGTTGCACACCAGGCGCAGCGAGCCCTCATGGGCCCGCACACGCTTCAGGCCACCGACCAGTACGCCGAGTCCGGTGGAGTCGAGAAAGTCCACTCGCTCCATGTCGACGACCAGGTGGAAACTGCCGTCGTTCACCAACTCGACCAACTGCTCGCGCAGCTTGGGCGCGGTATACACATCGATTTCGCCACCGACCTCGACGACCGTACGATCGCCGACGGTACGGGTCGACAGAGACAGGTCCACGGATCCTCCAGCACCTTGCTATCGAGCGGTCGCCCCTTGGGACACCTCGGCCCACGCCCCCGGGACGGATCGCCAGCCGCGATGGCATTCAATCACTTACGGGCAGGCGTGCACGACGCCTTCGGACCATTGTCCATCCAGCCAGTGACACACTCGATGCCGATGGCCAACTTTTCCCCTACCGGAGGACCCTCGGCGGGCACCCCGGCCCACGTCTCCCCGCAGACGGTCCTGGACCGGCTGACCACGGGGCCGAGCCGGGCTGCGCGCGTCACTCATACGGAGCACCTGCCCCCGCGTGCCGCCCGCTATGCAGTCTGGCCCGATCGCATCCGCCCCGAGATCGTCGCCGCCGTCCGCAAGGCCGGAATCGAGCACCCCTGGGCCCACCAGGCCCGCGCCGCCGAACACGCGCTGGACGGCGAGTCCGTCGTCGTCGCCACCGGCACCGCCTCCGGCAAGTCCCTGGCCTATCTCACCCCCGTGCTCTCCGCCCTGCTCGACGGCTCCGAGGCTCCGAACGGGCGCGGCACCACCGCCCTCTACCTGGCCCCCACCAAGGCCCTCGCCGCCGACCAGCGCCGTGCCGTGCGCGCCCTGGCCGAACCCCTCGGCACCGCGGTCCGGCCGGCCGTGTACGACGGCGACACGCCCGTCGAAGAGCGCGAATGGGTACGTCAGTACGCCAACTACGTCCTGACCAACCCCGACATGCTGCACCGCGGCATCCTGCCGTCCCACCCGCGCTGGTCCTCCTTCCTGCGCGCCCTGCGCTACGTCGTCATCGACGAGTGCCACACCTACCGCGGCGTCTTCGGCTCCCACGTCGCGCAAGTCCTGCGGCGTCTGCGCCGTTTGTGCGCCCGCTACGGCTCCGACCCGGTCTTCCTCCTCGCCTCCGCCACGGCCGCCGAACCGGCCATAGCCGCCGAGCGCCTGACCGGCCTGCCCGTCACCGAGGTCGCCGACGACGCCTCACCCCGGGGCGAGGTCGTCTTCGCCCTCTGGGAGCCGCCGCTCACCGAGCTCCACGGGGAGAAGGGCGCGCCGGTCCGCCGCACCGCCACCGCCGAGACGGCCGACCTGCTCACCGACCTCACCGTGCAGGGCGTCCGCTCCGTCGCCTTCGTCCGCTCCCGGCGCGGCGCCGAGCTGATCTCCGTCATCGCCCAGGAACGCCTCGCCGAAGTCGACCGCTCCCTGGCGCGCCGCGTCGCCGCCTACCGGGGCGGCTACCTCCCCGAGGAGCGCCGCGCCCTGGAACAGGCCCTGCACTCCGGCGAGCTCCTCGGGCTCGCCGCCACCACCGCCCTCGAACTCGGCGTGGACGTCTCCGGCCTGGACGCCGTCCTCATCGCGGGCTATCCAGGGACCCGTGCCTCGCTGTGGCAGCAGGCGGGCCGCGCCGGGCGCTCCGGCCAGGGCGCGCTCGCCGTGCTCGTCGCCCGTGACGACCCGCTGGACACCTATCTCGTCCACCACCCCGAGGCGCTGTTCCAGCAGCCCGTCGAGTCCACGGTCCTCGACCCCGACAACCCGTACGTCCTCGCGCCCCACCTGTGCGCGGCCGCCGCGGAACTGCCGCTCACCGAGGACGACTTGGCCCTCTTCGGTCCCGCCACCGAAGAGCTGCTGCCACAGTTGGAGGCCGCGAAGCTGCTGCGCCGCCGCACGAAGACCTGGCACTGGACCCGCCGTGAGCGGGCCGCCGACCTCACGGACATCCGCGGCGAGGGCGGCCGCCCCGTCCAGGTGGTCGAGGAGGGCACGGGCCGGCTGCTCGGCACCGTCGACGCATCGGCCGCGCACACGAGCGTCCACGAGGGCGCGGTCCACCTCCACCAGGGCCGTACGTATCTCGTGCGGCGCCTGGACCTGGAGGACTCCGTGGCGCTCGTCGAAGAGGCCGTCCCGCCCTACTCGACGACCGCCCGCGACACCACCGCGATCTCCGTCCTCGACACCGACACCGAGATCCCGTGGGGTCCCGGCCGCCTCTGCTACGGCTCCGTCGAGGTCACCAACCAGGTCGTCTCCTTCCTGCGCCGCAAGCTGATCACCGGTGAGGTGCTCGGCGAGACCAAGCTGGACCTGCCGCCGCGCACCCTGCGCACCCGCGCGGTGTGGTGGACGGTCACCGAGGACCAGCTCGACGCGGCCCGCATCAACCCGGAGATCCTCGGCGGCGCTCTGCACGCCGCCGAACACGCCTCCATCGGCATGCTGCCGCTGTTCGCCACGTGTGACCGCTGGGACATCGGCGGCGTCTCCGTACCGCTGCACCCCGACACGCTGCTGCCCACGGTGTTCGTCTACGACGGCCACCCCGGGGGCGCCGGATTCGCCGAGCGCGCCTTCCACACCGCCCGCGAGTGGCTCACCGCCACCCGCGAGGCCATCGCCGCCTGTGAGTGCGAGGCCGGGTGCCCTTCCTGCATCCAGTCCCCCAAGTGCGGCAACGGCAACGACCCCCTGCACAAGCGCGGCGCGGTCCGGCTCCTCACCACGCTCCTGCGGGACGCCCCCTCCGACTGACGCCACGGGTTCCGCAAGGCCCTCAGGCGACATGGGCCTACTGGATCTCCCGGACCGCTCAGCGCCTGCCTCTCCCTGGCGTCCCGCGGATCGTCGAGCGAGCACAGCCACCCCGGCACGCCCCTCACGCTCTGTGGGCCGCATGGCCTTGAGCGGCACCGCAGCAGTCCCCGCCGGCTCCAGAGGCCGTACAGAGCCCGGCACGTCCGTATGCTCCGTCGACGTCGCGGACCCCGACACGTCCGTACGCCCCACCGGCCGCGCAGCACCCGTCACGTCGTCCCTACGCCCCGCCGGCCGCGTGAAGCCCCTCACGTCCCTACGCTCCACCGGCCGCGCAGCACCCGTCACACGCGTACGCCCCACCGCGGCCGCAGGCCCCGCCCGTGACCTGACCTCCGTCACGAACGGCCCGAACTCCGCCGCGGCCGTGACGTCCGACACCTGGCCCTCGACCTCACACTGCACGACCCGTGTGTACTGGGCCCGGGCCACCCGTTCCGCCCGTGCGCAGGCGCCCTTGGGGCCCTGCGTCCAGTGGTCCGCCGCGGCCAGCGCCGCCAGGTCCGCCGCGCCGCCCGCCCGGTGCCGGGCCACCATCACCTGCCCCATCGCCAGGACGGCACCGGTGACCACACCGAGCACGGTCATGACGACCACGACCCACACCGTGGCGGCGCCCCGGTCCGCGCCCGGCCCACTCGGCACGCCCGGCCCGTCCCCGGTCATGAGTCCGCCCCTGACGCGTCCCGGCGGACTCCCGCGTCGCCCTGCCGCCCCGCCCCTACCGTGTCCTCCGCCAACGCCACGGCCTCCGCCCGCAGCCGCACGCCCAGTCCGAGCACCCGCGGCCCCGGAGCGGGCGCCACCACCTCGACGCGCACCAGGTCGCCGTCCCTGCGCACGGCGACGCGCGTACCGGGTGGCGCCGCCTGCCGCGCCGCCGCCACGGCCGTGCCGGGTGGGTCCTGGCGGGCCATCGCGCGCGCCCCGGCCCGGGCGGCGTCCACGCACTGAATCTGCGCGGCCGCGGCCATCAGGATCCACAGGAGGGCCATCGTGAACAGCACCAGGGTCGGCAGGACCGCCGCCGCCTCCGCCGTCACGAATCCGGCGTCACGCCGCCTGCCCGGGCCGGCCCGGGGCCCCCCCCCCGGGGGGCCCCCCGCCCCCCCCCCCAAGCCCCGGGCGGGCCCCACCAGAGCCGCCCCCCCGTAGCAAAACCCCCCAGAGCGCCCCCTCCCCCCCGCGCAGGGGGCCCCCC